>CAZMEH010000032.1:0-1863 GCA_964564885.1 uncultured Saprospiraceae bacterium
CTGCTCTTAGGGACACGGACTCTTTCTCTCCTTCATAAATACTATAACGCATCATATCGGACAATTTAAGTATCAATTCCTGCCCTTTTTTAGGGTCTTTTCTAACCAAACCATATAAATTATTGAGCATATTAAAAAAGAAGTGCGGACTGACTTGACTTTTTAAAAGCATTAATTCAGCACTTGACTTTTCCTTTTTTAATGTGATTACATTTTTGATTTGCTTTAGCATCCAAAATACGCCAAAAGCAACTAACATTATATAATAAGTAAGGATAATAACAGCCACAATTGGATTATAATTTTCTAAAAAAACTACGGAATCTTTTCCAGTAGTAATCATTTCAAAAAATGTAATTACGACAGGAATAGCAGCTGTTGAAATTAGCGTGATTAATAACCACTTATTTTTATTTGTATTTGATATCATCTTACAAAATTAAGGGAATATACATGCTTCACAAAAAAGGTTGATAAACAACCTCAGGAGAAGCACAAGTAGTTAAATAACAGTGACGAGATGACTTCAAAATCAATAGAAAGTCTTGTATCCCTTTACACGACTTGTTCAGCCCCTCTACTTGAAAAGAAAATAATCTATAGATATGTTTACAATAAAAAATAATTAAATTATGAAAAAAAGAATATTCAGATACTTAAAGCATCTAACTACAACCATTTTAATACTTGTAGCTATAGGCGTTTCATTTGGTTTATATCACGGTGCAAGTTTGCATTATGGAGATCATCCATTAATGTATAAAATAGGGAATGAAGGCCCTTATGTATTTTACAAAAGCGACAGTGTTCTAAATATAAATTATCTCAAAGGAAATAGAGGTGATGGATTTTATGTTGACCAAAAGGAATATTTTACGCATTCAAAAATAACTGCAAAGTGTTATTTTCAAATTGATTCTAGTAGTTTTGATATTGAAATAAATTCAGATATTAAAAACACAAACACTACTTATAATGATGGAAATCCTATTATCGCAATTTCAGACATTGAAGGCGGATATAAAACATTTAGAGACTTTCTGATAAATAGTAAGGTGATTGATGAAAATTTAAATTGGACATTTGGAAAAGGACATTTAGTCTTGGTTGGCGATATTGTTGATAGAGGTTGGTCGGTAACTCAAGTATTATGGTTCATCTATAAACTGGAGCAAGATGCAGCAAAACAAGGCGGATTTGTACATTTTATTATTGGAAATCACGAACTTAAAAATATGCAGGGAGATTATGGCGCATCAGCAGACAAATATCTTGCGGTCAGTAATATTTTAGGAAAAGTACAAAGTGAATTGTATGATTCAAATTCATTTTTAGGCAAATGGATGTCAAGTAAAAACGCAATAGAACGCATTAACGGAAATCTATTTGTTCACGGAGGATTACATCCAGATATTGCGGATTCCGAATTAAGTTTAGATGAAATCAATCGAGTTATACAAAGCAATTATTACAAACCTTACTATCCAAAAAAAGAGAAAACGATTGAACAATTACTAACGTCTACAAAAACAGGAATTTGTTGGTATAGAGGTTATTTTAAAGATGATTTAACACAAGAACAAGTAGAACGTGGACTCCATAAATTTAAGGCAAAATCAATTGTAGTTGGACATACACTTCAGTCAAAAGTGAACAGACAATACAATGGAAAAGTAATTGGAATTGATGTAAAACATCCAAAAGATTATCATAAAAATTGGCCAAATGGAAAATCAGAAGGCTTACTTATTGAAGGAGATAAATATTATAGAGTTTTTGCAAATGGAGATAAGAAAGAAATATAATAAAGACTACTTCCTTTTACAGGAAAAATAGATTATCGACCATTGGTACCTAATAATT
>CAZMEH010000033.1:0-1722 GCA_964564885.1 uncultured Saprospiraceae bacterium
GTGATTGGTGATTGGTGATTATGAAACTTTCATTTCATTATTAGGTTTCAATATTCTATATCTTATTTGACAATTTAAAGCAAAAAAAAGAGCGCAAAGAATTTCACTTCTCTGCTCTCTTTTCTCGCTTCTCTCCGCTCTGTTCTTACTGAACTAATAAGAACTCATGCTAAAACAAGTTCACTAAACAGGCGGGTTATCTTTCAAGTATTGTCTAAGTAATTTTGCACCACGATGATTCCAAACTGGGTGATTAATTTTTGACAATTCGTCTGCCATTTCCATTGTTATGAACTGAGGGGAAGTATTTTTATCAGTCGATTTTTTCATCGTTTCTAATACAAAATCGTACACTTCATCCACTTTTTCAAGGATCGTTTCTTCTAAATAACCATATTGCTCATTCGCACAATTGACAATTCCCATTCTATTAATAATGAAATCTGGCGCATACAAAATACCACGTTCATGAAGCATTTCAGCATGACGGACAGGATCTTTCAACTGATTGTTAGCCGCACCAGCTACAATTTTCACATTCAGGTTAGGAATAGTTTCATCATTTAGAATCGCACCGATGGCGCAAGGCGCAAAAATATCCGCTTCTAATCCATAGAAAGTATTTAAATCCTCTTCAATGCGAACCTGTTCTTTGGTGTACAGTCCTCGAATTTTTGATTTTGTAACATCACTAATGTCAAAAACAGTCACTCGACCGCCAGCATTGACAATCTGTTCCATGACTACCCAACCGACATTTCCAGCGCCTTGCACTAATATATGACGACCTTTTAGGTCAACATCAGTTTGGTCAGTTTTTCCTTCTAAATGGTGCAAAGTCGCTAAAAGCCCTTTAAAAACACCATATCCAGTGAATGTACTAGGATTTGCGCTTCCACCGATTTCTTCTGGAATACAAGTACAAAAACGATTATTTGCATGAATAACACGCATATCTTCTGGATTTGTATTCATGTCTTCCGCACAAATATAAATTCCATTTAGACCAGCTATAAAGCGACCATAATTTGCAAAAACAGCCGTTCTATCATCGCCTTGCAATACTCTAGGTTGTTCTAAAGGATGAATAACACCTTTTCCTCCGCCCCACCAAAGTCCAGCACAAGCGTTTTTGTCGGTCATTCCTTTAGCTAATCGAATGGCATCCGTAAAGATGGATTCCATGGTCGGATATTGTCTAAGTCGTGTTCCGCCTTGTCCTGCGCCACGATTAGTTCGATGCACCGCCGCTACGAATAAACTCTTCGTTTTTTCGTCTGCCTCCCAAAAGATACCTTCGTGTTCATAGTTGTCTGGAGAATTAACAATGAATTGTTTTAATTCTTCAAAAGAAGGATGTGAAACATGAACTTTGCCATCTATTTGGATAACATAGCCATTTTTAATGCCTTGGTCTATCATCTGATCCACCAATTCATTTGGAGAAAAAGTTAACATTGATTTCATAATTGAATAACTTAATTTCTAAATTTGCTCCCTACAAATGAAAGAAAAGTTTTTCAAGAATTGTCTAAATATGGAAATAATTTTTGTCTAATAATTCAAAAGTTATCAATTAATAACTAGGATAGGTAAGCAACTAAATAAGCAAATATTATTCTGAACCATAAAGTATATTAGAATGATATTCGGCATAATATGAATTCATGAAGAATTAATTACTTTCCAATATCAAAAAATAACGATTGAATCTTAATTTGT
>CAZMEH010000034.1:0-5385 GCA_964564885.1 uncultured Saprospiraceae bacterium
CGTGTCTTTGTGTCTCCGTGTTTTAAATTGCAAAATGTATAGTAGTCTGATTTATTATCTAAATTACGATTGCTTGACTATATTTTGGTATATAACTTGTTGCAGAAAATGTAACGACCAAAACAGTAAAACCAAAGAACATGAAATTAATAATTGTACTATGCATTAGTATCTTCATTTTGTCTATTCCTTCTTTTGCCCAATCCAATATTTTTACTTCTAAATATATTTTTAATCTAATGTTTTTTCATCCTGCGAACACAGGAAGGAGAGGAGAAACCGAATTGCCCTATTCGATGAAACCAGGATTGAGATTTGATTCAGAACAAATTCCAAATAAAGAAATTTTACTTGTCAGTAGTTTAACTTAATTCATTTACGCTTGGTTTGACTATCGAAAATTCACACTTATCACCAAATGGAACATTGAGCATTCTTTTAAATAACGAAAAAAGTAAAACGATTAATTCAATTATTTCATAAAATATAACAACATGAAAAAAGCATTTTTTACCATTTGCCTACTGACAATAACGACATTCGGATTTAGTCAGTACGGCGGAAATTTACCAAATTTGACAGACAATCCATTATTGTACAATCCTGCTTACGCAGGAAGTACAGACGCATTAGACGCCTCTATTTTGCATTATCGAGAATCGAATAGTTTCGGGAGTAACAATAATTTGAGCTTACTTTCTGTCAGCTCGCCAATCGGAAAAGGAAACTGGAGTGTTGGCGGAAATTTGATGCACAATAAATTTTATTACATCAATTTTTCTAATATTGAAGGAACCGTAGCGTATCAAAAAAATTTAAAGAATGGTGCAAAAATATCACTAGGCGCACTAGTCGGTGCAGAAAGACATCACATTGAAATAAATCCATCATTAGGTGCTGCAATAGATGATGCAGGTTATGTACCACAAGTTGGTTTAGGCGCAATTTACTAGACCGAATTAGGCTATTTGTCTATTTCAGTACCAGATATGTTGTCTATGTCTTTTACATATGAAGATGAAACTGGACAGGAATTTAATAGAGAGACACAGAATGATTTATACATTTCTGCTGGCTTGAATTTGACGATGTTTAATAATAAATTACAAATATTGCCATCGGCAGTTTATCACAAACTTCAATCAACAGAACTACAAGGGTTCGGAACAAATGATCTACAACTAGGCGCATCTTTTGTACTGTTTGAAAAAGTATGGGTTAGCGGAGCATATCATACAGGTATGAATAGCTTAGGAATGAGAATATACAATTCAACTGACGTTAGAGTTGGCGTTAATTTGAAAAATGGTTTGAGAATCAGTGGTAGGCTAGAATTTCCTACTAGCTTATTAATGAATAGTGCAAGTACAAATGGAGGAATTATGCTAGGTTATCGTGTTTCAAATGGCGATGAAAACCCATACTTGGGAAGAAGACATTTCTTTTAAACGAAAGAGACCGTTTTTCTAAAGTAAACTTTTTTGTGACAGGTACTATAAAATTATATATGTATAGTACTTGTCACAAAGATTTAATAATCAACATTATATATTTGGGGATGAATAATTAAAGTATCTGTGACACAGTATTTAGTTATTGGCATGGTACTTGGAATTTACAGGAAAAGCACTTATTTTCACCATGATGTTTTGAGCAACAGCTTAAATATACCAGAACCAAGCAATATTAACATGAGAAAAATACTATGTAGCGCACTACTTGTGATTTTTTTGGCATCATTTAGCCAAGCACAACAAGATCCAATGTTTACAAAGTATATGTTCAATACTTTGATTTACAATCCAGCATATGCAGGAACCAAAGATCATTTAAGCATTGGATTATTGCACCGTGACCAATGGGTAAAACTCGAGGGCGCACCAACTACGCAAACCTTAACTATACATACACCTCTCAAAGGCAAAAGAATTGCTATTGGAGGTAGTTTACTACATGATGATATTGGTATTTCAAAAGAAATCAAATTGAATGGCTATTATGCTTATCATATTGATTTTAAAGGAAAATCAAGATTATCTGTCGGTGTTTCAGGTGGTGTTAGCAATTGGCAAGCCGATTTTAGCCAACTTAGATTGGACAACCCAAATGATCCAAGTCTAATGGGTAATATGCAGAAATTCTTGCCAGTAGTAGGAGCAGGCGTATTTTATTACAATGATTTATTCTACGTCGGATTTTCTACACCAAATATTTTACCAAACGATTTGCCATCAATCAGCACTTTTCAGAATGCTCGTCAATACGGACACTACTATCTTGCTGGTGGATTGATTTTGCCACTAAGTAGTACTTTGGTATTCAAACCATCATTCCTTATCAAGAATTCTAACCTTTATGGCGCATTCGATAAGAACACTAATGGAACAGCGGATGTAGGCGCACCAACGGAATTTGATATTGACGTTTCATTATTATTCTACGATGCACTTTGGGTTGGTATGTCTTTCCGTTCTGCATTTGAAGGTTTCAACAAGAGTAGTTCTATAGATTCTGCTGATGCTTGGTTAGCTTATTACTTACGAAATGGATTTAGAGTAGGTGTTGCATTTGATTATTCTTTAACAGAATTACAGAAAGTATCAGTTGGTTCATTTGAATTAGTTCTTGGATACGAATTCGATTATAAAGAATCAGCAATCATGACGCCTCGATATTTCTTCTAAAAAAATCAAAAGATAAAATTTTAAATAGCCAGAATACATTAGTGTTAATTTATTGAGATAGCAATAAAATAAAAGTCGATAAATCAACTACTAATATTTTTTCAAAGTAAAAAAGTTCACGAATCATTTATTAAGGTAAGTGATTAACTAATGAACTAGTAAAAATTAGTATGGAGATGAAAACTACAAACATCATCGCTACCTTGCTTCTAATGATTGTTTTTTCTGTAGGCGCAACCGCACAGAAAGCCAAACTACAAAGAGCAAATGGTGAATTTGATAAATATAATTTTGATGCTGCAATTCCATTATACCTAGAAATATTGGATAAGGTAGATGTAGCAGAAGCAAAAATTAAGTTGGCTGAAAGTTACAGACGTGTCAATAACTGGACAGAAGCAGAATATTGGTACGGACAAATTGTACACCTTCCTGATGCAAAACCTATCTATAGCCTTTATTACGGAAAATCCTTACAAGCTAACGGTAAATGTGATTTAGCCAAAGAATGGTTTGAGGAGTATTCCAGGTTAGAACCCGATGATTTACGTGGTCAGTTGCTTTCACAAGCATGTACAAAAAATGAAATTGAACGTATGGTGAATAAATGTAATGATTGTTACGAAATTCAGCCAGTACCTATCAATACAAAATACGATGATTTTAGTCCAATGTTCTTTGGTGGCGGATTGATTTTTGCATCGGAAAGAGACGAAGGTGGATCGATTAGTCGTATTCACGAATGGACAGGTTTTCCTTTCCTAGAATTGTTTTATACACAAGTAGATACTCTTGATGCGGCGAATTATGAATTCACCTACGAAAAAGAACCAAAAGAATATGAAGGTGAAATTAACACAAAGTATCACGATGGTCCTATCGCTTTCTCTAGTGACGAACAAACCGTTTACATCACTCGTAACAATTTTTATAGAAATGATAAAAGTGAAGATGATGAAGGTGTCACTCGATTAAAAGTTTTTGTTGGTACAAGAGATGGTGAAACTTGGAAAGATTTGACAGGTTTACCATTCAACTCTGATGAATATTCAGTAGCTCACCCAACAATGTCTCCAGATAATAAAACATTAATTTTCTCATCTGATATGCCAGGTGGATTTGGTGGAATGGATTTGTATTCTTCTACTTATGAAGACGCACAATGGGGCCCGCCAATCAATCTAGGTCCTCGTATCAATACAGAAGGACACGAAGTATTTCCATTTTATCACGCTGCATCAAGCAAATTGTATTTTGCATCTGATGGTCAAGTTGGTCTTGGAGGTTTAGATATTTATTATGTAATCGATATTGATGGTGTTTATACGCCTCCTGCGAATGTTGGTGCGCCAATCAATTCTAAATGGGACGATCATAGTGTTATTCTTGATGAAAAGGAAGCATTCGGTTACTTCTCCTCTAATAGAAGAGGCGGATTAGGTCGGGATGATATCTATAGCTTTAGAAAAAAAGTGGTTAAAGTAGAAATCTTGGTATTTGACCAATATACAAGTGAGCCAATTCCTAACGCTGAAGTTTATATTGATTGTTCAAAAGAAATACTTTCTACTGCCAATAACGGTAGAGTTGAAATAGAAATGCCATTAGACAAATGTTGTAATTTTACAGCTTCTAAGATGACCTATCTAGAAAAAACAATGGAAAGTTGTACAGAAGGATATGAGCCAGGAACGAAGATGTTTGTTAAAATTCCATTGTTGCGTCCATTAGATTTCAATTTGGCAGGCACAATTACAGATGTAGAAACAGGTTTGCCGCTCGCAAATGTCCTAGTTACTTTATTTAAAAACTGCGGAGACGAAGCGCAAGAAACATTTACAACGAGTGTAGATGGTAAATATTCATTTATAGATTTGGATATGGATTGCTGCTACAGAGTAAAAGCAGTAAAAGAACCCATGTATTTAGCTGGTAGTATTGATAAGGTTTGTACTAGAGGTCAAACAAAATCAATAGATTTTGTGGAAGACATTCAATTGATGCCTACATTCAATCGCCCAGACGATGTTCCTCCAATGGCTGATTTGTTAGACATAGATGGTGATGGAACACCAGACGGATGGGATTTTGATGGTGATGGTAAGATTGATAGACCAATGGCACTTGCGCCGCTTATTGCAAAATCATTCGTGATTGAGCATATTTATTATGATTTTGATCAATCGTATATTAGAGATGATGCACAAGGTCCTTTAGATACCTTAATCGATATTCTGAACGACAATGCAAATTATATTGTAGAAATTGGTTCTCATACAGATGCCCGTGGCTCTGACAGATACAATCAACAGTTATCTCAACGTCGTGCAAAAGCAGTCGTTGCATATTTGCAGGAAAGAGGAATTACTCAAAATCGCTTGACTTACTTCGGTTATGGAGAAACTAATCCAAGTAATGATTGTGCCAATGAAGTACCTTGTTCAGAGGAACAACATCAACGAAATCGTCGTACAGAATTTAAAATAGCTGGTACATTAGACGGAATTGAATTTGATACTAAAACAATATCTGTAGAGCCTACTCATATTAGGACAGATAGATGTACAACCTGTCCATTTTAAGAAAATAAAAATGGAAACTTGAATAGCCTAAAATGATGATTGTTTTGAAAAGGAGACGCTTGAAAAAGCGTCTCCTTTTTAAGTTATAGGCTTGAACCTGAAAGACTATCCCAAACTAT
>CAZMEH010000035.1:0-3949 GCA_964564885.1 uncultured Saprospiraceae bacterium
ATCAGCCATGATAGCTTCACATTCGCTAATGATAAACGCAACAGCGTCTTCACCACTTAATACATCAGGTGCATTCAATAGATTGTCACCTGGGTTACGGAAAGGTACTTGATTCCAACCATCTACAATGGAAAACATAACAAATGCTCTCAAGAAACGAGCCTCAGCAGCTTGTTTAGCAGAAGGATTGAAAGACAACAAGTTAGTTGTACTAAATACAATACCTAGTAATTCGTTGAAAGTACTACCTAAAAATGCATGATCCGCATCCCAAGTATGTTGATGTAATACTCTCCAAATACCATTATCATCCCAGTCTGGCCCACGAGTAGGGCCCATTACATGGTCTCCTGTATGTTCCTGTGCTGCCCAAAAACGAGTTTGATCTTGATACGGTAATCGCATTTGCTCGTAAGACGCTTGTAATAAAGAACTTACATCAGCGCTTTCTGTTAGAATTTGTGTTGCAGCACTTTCCGTCAAGTCCTCATTCAGCTGTTCTGAAAGGTCTGTACAGCCTACTGCGCCAAACACAAATGTACCTAAGATTAAAAAATTCTTAATTTTCATCTTAATAAATTAATAAATTATTAAAACAATATAGTTTCTTAAATTAAGGACTTTAGTCATTTCAAATTATTAAAAATGACTAGAGTGCTTAATGATTTTTTTGTCTAATCAATGACTAGAAAGAAAAATTAATACCAAACAAAACAGTTCTAGCAGATGGGTAAGGAATGTATTCAATACCGAATGATGGTACACCATCAACATCATTTACTGTATTAACCTCTGGGTCGAAACCTGAGTAATTAGTAAATACTAATAAGTTTTGTCCAGTTAATGAAAACCTTACATTTTTAATATGATTACCTAAGTCACCAATAGTGTAACCTAATGTCATATTAGCTAACTTCATGTAAGTTCCATCTTCTAAATAACGAGAAGATGCTTTGATTGCATTAGCAGTAGATTCTTGAGTAGAAACACCGTTAATTAAATTAGCATCAACGTTCCTTGAACCCAAGTTACCAATTGGGATAACTGTGTTTGAAGTATTGTTGTAAATACTGTGTCCAGCAGCGCCATTGAAGTTCATGCTAGCGAAGAAGTCACCAGTAGTAAATTCTATAGCAACACCATAAATTGCATCAGCATTAGGATCTCCTAAGAAGAAAAGACTATTGCCATCATCAGTGAAAGTAGATTGACCTTGATCATCAACTCCTAAGTGTTCACGTAAATAAAAAGCGTTCAATGGTTGACCACTTTCTAATCTTTGTACAGTAGTACCAGAAATACCTTGACCGAATAAAGGACCCGTTAATACATTAGGACCAGTATAATCATTCAATACATTATTCAAGAATGCCACATTACCACCAATACTTAAACTCATGTCACTATTATCAATAATGAATGCGTTCAATGCTAATTCAACACCAGAGTTAGTTACATTACCTGGCAAATTAACCCAGTAACGACCAGCAGGTGCAGGTTGAATAGTTTCAAAGTTGAATAATAAATCAGTAGTATTCTTGTTGAAATACTCGATAGAACCAGAGAGCATGTTAGCTATGATAAAATCAAAGCCAATGTTGAACGTAGTTGAAGTTTCCCATCTTAAATCTGGGTTAGCAACATTTTCTAATGCTAAAGTACCACCGTTACCTAAACCGTAACGAGCTTGAGAGGAACCTGCTGGAAATTCTTGATTACCAGTTTGGCCCCAACCTACTCTAAACTTCAAAGAGTTGATAACTTCTGGCAAGAAACCAGCTTCGTGCATATTCCATGCAGCAGCAAGTGATGGAAAAACACCATACTTGTTGTTATCTCCAAACTTAGAAGAACCATCAGCACGTACAGTAGCAGTTACTAAGAACTGACTATTGATGCTGAAGTTCACACGACCGAAGTAAGATTGTAATTCAGAAGATGGATCAGCAAATGAATACATTGCGAAACTATTCTGATTACCAGAACCTAAGATATTTGTTAAGTCTAATTCATCGGTAACAAAATCTTGTGCAGAAGCACCGAAACCTTTCTTATTGTAAGATTGGTATTCGTAACCTACAACAGCGTTCATGTCAATACTTTTTGAAACAGCTTTGTCGTAAGATAAAGTATGTGTGAACTGTTGAGTAGTTAATGACTCTAATTGAGCACTAGCTAAACCTCTACCTTCGATACCTTGAACGTTAATCCAAGATGCAACAGAAGTACGACGCTCACCAACCTGACGGTTAATTGAGTATAAGAAACGGTAAGTTAACCCTTCCGTTAATTTAACATAAGGAGAGATACTACCTAAAATGTTCGTTACTTTTGTTTGATCGTTCCACGCTGCGTTCATAGCAAGAGGATTAATCGTTGTATTACCCACCAAAGGGTTATTAAGAGAGCTAGAATAGCCACCTGTAGCTGGATCATATAATGGAATTGTAGGATTCCACTGTAATGCTTGACCGATCAATGAACCAGAAAAACCCGCATTCGTTGTAATAGGTGCAAGATCTTCATCAACTTGTGCCGCTAATAAATTGTAGTCTAAACCTATTTTACCGTCAATGAATTTGAAGTTACCTCTGATGCTACCAGTATATTTCTGAAGTCCAGACTCCTGAACAATACCATTAGCATTTAAGTAACCAGCAGATACACGGTAAGAACCATTCTCGCTACCACCACCTACTGAGAAGTTGTGGTTTTGAGTAGTTCCATCCTGAAGGATTGCATCAATTGCATCAACAGAACTACCACCATCACCACTAGTTAAACCGTAGTTAGTTAAAGCGGTACGGTACTCATCGCCAGTTAATACATCATACTTTTTCAAGATTGAAGAAGAACCAACAGATGTACTAAAATCAATAGAAGGAGCACCAATTTTACCTTTTTTCGTAGTAATAATAACAACACCATTAGCACCTCTTGAGCCATAAATAGCTGTAGCAGATGCATCTTTCAATACGTTGATTGAAGCGATGTCGTTAGGGTTGATAAAGTTCAATGGATTAGAACTGGCAGAAGCACCTAAGTCATTACTAGCACCACCTGGGCGAGCAGAACGACCATCTAAAGGCACACCATCGATGACGTATAATGGCTGATTTCCTGAACGAACAGAAGAGTTACCACGAATACGTACAGTAGTTCCACCACCTGGCTGACCAGAGTTGTTGATGATTTGCACACCAGCTACTTTACCTTGAATCAATTGATCTGGTGCAGTTAATACACCTTTATTAAAGTCTTTAGCGTCAACATTTACGTTAGAACCTGTTAAATCAGATTTTTTAGCAGTACCGTAACCGACAACTACTAATTCGTTAAAGTCAATGCCTTCTGATAAAGAAACATTGATAGTAGATTGACCATCAATGGTTACATCTTTAGAAGAATAACCAGTATAAGAGAATTCTAAAATAGTTCCTCCTTCTGGAACAGTTACGCTGTAGTTCCCTTCAGCGTCAGTAAGAGCACCTGTCGTTGTTCCTTTGACAAGTACACTAGCTCCAATAAGCCCTTCACCTGTTCCCATATCTGTCACTTTACCTGTTATAGTCTGAGCCATTGCAAAGCTGCTCACACCTAACATTAATAAAAGGAACAAACACTGAGATAGTAAGTGTTTAAGTTTCAACTTCATATTAAACTTGGTTTGGAAATGAAAAAATTAACATAGATTATAAAAAAATATTTAATTAAATTTTTTTAAAATTTGGTCGATATAAAATACTCTATCTCTAAAGACAGAATATTATTTGTTTTGTACTTTTATTTATTAATTTTTCTGATAGTAATTTTCATACTTTGATTATTAGATTTAAAAATCTCATTGTGTCAAAATAACACTAAGCGAAAATAACTAAATATTTTGAATTTAAGTATAATTCATTCATTAATTTTAATTCAAATCTATTCACAAATTTTAATTTTGAAT
>CAZMEH010000036.1:0-2436 GCA_964564885.1 uncultured Saprospiraceae bacterium
TTAAACATTCGGTTAGGTTTACGTTTTTCTAATTTCTTTAGTGAAAGTTCTTACCATCATCATTTTGAACCTAGGGTTTTGATGACTGGTAAGTTATCTGATGATGTTTGGTTAACAGGTTCTGTGTCGAAAATGGTGCAATATTTACACTTAATTTCAAATACGGATATAGGTTTGCCAAGAGATGTTTGGTTGCCAACGGATGAATTTTATAAACCTGCTGTTGCTTGGCATTATAATATTGATGCTCAAAAACGAATGGAACATTGGAATTTTAAAGCGGCTGTTTTTTATAAAACGATGGATAATTTGGTCTTGTTACCCGATTCTTTAACACCTGTTGACTTTGGAAAGGAAGTAACTAATCAATTAAAAATAGGCAATGCCATTACTTACGGCGGCGAATATTCCGCGTCTTTTAATTATCCTAAATGGACTGGTTTTGCTGCTTATTCCTTGAGTTGGGCAGACCGATATTTTGAAGATGTGAACGATAACGAACCTTTTCCTTTTCAGTTTGATTCTCGTAGTTATTTTCAGTTATTGGCGAATTATAAAATTAATGATAATTGGAGCGCAGGTTTTCGAGGACATTTGAGCACACCTCGCCCAGAGTTGGTTTCGCTGTTTGGAAATACGCTTGAAAATGGTTTGCAATTAGTGAACGTCAATCCTAACTTATCAAAAAATGAGGTTCGTGGAAAATACGAACATAGAATGGATTTTAATATCAACTATCTCCAAAAGACCGAGAAACTAGAACATCGCTTAAGTTTTGAGTTGTATAATATATATAATCGTCAGAATGCAGTTTTTTCTTACGCTGCTAATAATAATAACTTGACCGAAGCAGGTCTTTTCTTACCATTTATGTTTTCTGCTTATTATAGTTTGAAGTTTTGATTTTTTTCCCGCAGAGTTTCGCGCAACTTTGCGAGATTCTTTCCCTTCCTTTTTCACAATAAATAAAAAAATTAAAAAAAGTTCAACTCCACATAGGGGCATTCCAAATTTGGATTGTCTTAATGGTGTAGAGTAACTAATGATGATTATTCTATTGTTAAAAAAGCTATTAAAATTTATTTAATCACAAAATTTTAGAAGAAGCAAATTGTAGTAAGTATTAATTTAAAAACAATTGAAGTAATAAAATAACACACACAATTACTACAGTTTCGCATTCTTAGAGAAGTAATTCAGGAAAATTATGAGTTTATTAAAAATGATGAGATTTGGATTTTTTGCCCTTGCCTGTACTATTGTCCTAATGTCATGCGGAGAAGACGGCTTACTTGGCGGTTTAGCAGATATCGATAACGATAACAACGAGCAAGAATCGTTCTTACTGATGTTTGACGATGAAGATAGTATTGATTTGTCTTGCGCAGAAATCGTCTATCCAATTACCCTAAACAATGCTGACGGAAGTACAACAACGGTTAATGATGAAGATGCTTTTATTCAGGCGATTGAAGATGCTATTTTTAATGACGGTGATGTTCCAATGATTGCGTTTCCAATTCAAGTGATTAATGAAGATGATATTACAGTAACAGTAGCCGATGAGGAAGCATTATTCGATATTTTTGAAGACTGTTTTGGTGACTGGGACGATGATTGCGGATGTGAAGATGACGATTTTGAAGAATGTTTTGAGATTAATTACCCAATTACTCTAATCATGCCTGATGGAAGTCAAGTAACCGTAAATGACGATGATGCACTAGAAACGGCGATTGACAACTATTATGATGCTAATCCAAATGATACAAGTGATATTTCTGTGGTTTATCCAATTACAGTAACGATGTTTGAAGATAGCTCAATCGTAACTATCAGCGATGATGATGAACTTGATGAATTATTCGAAGATTGTTTTGATGACAATTTTGAAGATTGCTTTGAAATTCAATACCCGATTAGCGTTTTAATGCCAGATAACACAACAATTACAGCAAATAACGAAGAGGAATTAGATAGTTTATATGATGCATGGTTCAATGCAAATCCAAACAGTATGGATGAACCTGAACTGATTTTCCCAATCACGGTAGTTTATGAAGATGGAACAACAGAAGTTGTAAACGATGAAGATGAGTTAGAAGAGTTGTTTGAAGATTGCTATGGTGATGATTTTTGCGAAATGGTAAGTGGAACGGATATAGTAATAGGTACATCAGAAACAACAATTAGCCGAGTAGTGATGAAGAAAAAGCAAGCAAAGGCTACTTTAGCTGCCTCAAAAAACTAGTAAGGGTTTAGTTTTTAGATGTTTTATAGTAGTAGTATATAGTATAGTTTCATCCCGACATCATCAAATTTGATGTCGGGATTTTTTTAATCACGAAGTTTTTTGACAAGTAGTAATTAACTATCTTTACTATGAATTGTTATTGAATTTGATAAAAAAATTATCCAACTATTTTATATAAATAT
>CAZMEH010000037.1:0-7021 GCA_964564885.1 uncultured Saprospiraceae bacterium
TTGTATTGGATAACACCTCTACTATTCATATTGAATGGCAATATCATACGATGAAACCTAAAAAATAGATAAATAATACTCTTCTAATAATTGATTACTAGAAAAGTATTATCTTTTTATCATATATCTATTCGTAAGATTATTAACGTTTTCACACGCTATTTTCTCATCTAAAGGTTTAAAACTAGAAGAAATCATTGCTCTGGCTGACTAAAATTTGTAAATTGGAATATTTCTTGAAAGTATAACGTTGATGAGTATTGTATTCATTATTTTTGTTGAAAGCATTAACTATCGAATTTGTTTAAAAACTCATTGCTAATCTCTTGACAAACCATCCCGAGTGCTCGGGATACTTCAGCTATTTTTATTTTGTTCCCGAGACTTCCGGACCGAAACAAAAATGTCCCGATAGCTATCGGTATCATATTGAAAATCAAACATTTATCAATAGTTTTAGCAGGATTTTTTAAACAAGTTCGTAATATAATAAGAAAAATATGAGAAAGGCAGTTCTATTTGTACTGTTGCTATTTTGTGTGAATTACCATTCTATGGCACAGGTTGGCGAACCAGACCCAAATCAAAGTTGGCGTAAACGCCTTGAAACGGCAGAAAACCAGGAGAAATTAGGTAATTTTAGCACCGCTACAGCATACTACCTCAGCGTAGTGCAAGAAAAATCTAAAAAAGAAGATTTGGCTTATAAGATCGGTGATATCGGTTTGAAAGCTCGTAGATATGAAGACGTTGTTACGTCTGTGAAGTCATTGGTAGGAAATAAAAACTTCCCTAAAGCAGAGTATTATCTTGGAATGGCGCTCAAAGGAATGGGCGATTACAAGAATGCTGCAGCGGCTTTTGATGCATTTTCTGATAATTATCGTGGAGACGATTATCAAACAATGACGGATAGGACAAACCGAGAAATGGAAGGTTGTTCTTTAGGAGATGATATTCGTGAAAATCGTAGTATCAAAATGGGTTATTTAACAAAAGTAGTGAATACACCTATGAAGGAATTTGCGCCTATTCCATTCGGCGATGACATTTTATACTATTCCTCTAATGGAAGATCTACCACAAAAATATTTCGTACGGAAAAAATGGGTAGAACATGGAAAGAACCTTTAGAACCTGCTATTTTTGGTGCGATGGCAAAGGAACATTTCTGTGGTGGCTCTTTTACACCGAACAAATCACGTTTCTATTTCTCTCAATGTGATATTGTCAATGGCGAATATCAATGTGAAATCTATGTGATGCAACGTAGTGACCAAAGCTGGTCAAAGCCAAAAAAATTACCTGATTATATCAATAAGGAAGGTTACACTGCTTCTGACCCATTTGTTTATGTTGAAGATGGTAAAGAGATTTTATATTTTTCTTCGGATAGAGAAGGTGGTATTGGCGGAAAAGATATTTGGTTTGCTATAAAAGATTACGATTCAAAGGATTTGAACTTTGATATTCCTGTTAATCTTGGTGAATCTATCAATACGGTTAATGATGAGGTTTCTCCATTTTACCAAAATGCTTCTCGTACATTATATTTTAGTTCTAATGGGCAATTGTCAATTGGAGGTTTCGATGTTTACAAATCGGAAGGAAGCATGAAAGTATGGAAAGCTCCTCAACACATGGGGAAACCAATTAATTCTAGTGCTGATGATACTTATTTTGTCATGAATACGAATGAAACTTCTGGTTTTCTTTCGTCTAATAGAACCTTTGGTGGTGAAAAAACCGTGACAGACAATGACGATTTATTTTCATTCAATATCAAATCACCAGAGATTTCATTAGAAGGTAAAATCTATGAAATTGGCAATCCTGCCAGATTGGTACAAAACGTTATGGTTAGTTTATATGAGGTAACAAATACAGGCGAATACGCTTTAACTTCTAATATTTCGCCTGACGGATATTACTCCTTTTTTGTAAAACAAGGTCGTAAATATAAGATTGAATTAGAAATCACAGGCTACGAAAATGCTAGTTTTGCAGTAGATATAAATGACTATAAGAATAAACCTAGCGTTAATAAAGACTTAGCGATAAAAAGTAAATTTAAAGAAAAAATCAGAAATGATGTACCTGGCGGTGGTAGCGATCCAGATGTAGTCCATGTAAACCCAGTTGAGGACGGACCTATTCTTCCTCCAGGAACACGTCCAGATAAAAGAGAAACACCTCCAGGTCCTTCAGGAGAGACAAAGATAGACGAAAATCTGCCTGTTCAGGAGACAAAACCAAACAGAGGAAATCCTATAACAGGTTCAGATGTGGTGAGTACTGAGCCAGATCCAAATGTGGATGAGAATCCTCCTGAAGAAAATTCTGGTGTAGCTCAAAGACCTATTATTGATGAGGTCATAGATCCTCCTACTAGAGTTCAGCCGAGCGAAAAACTTGACGGAACAGATACTAATGGTCAGCCGATTATCTTGGCAGAAAGGAGTAGAAGCGAATTGACTATTGGTCAAATGGAGAAGACGATTATAGTAAACAATCAAGAATACTTACCTGTTGAAGGTGGTTATTGGAAGATTATTGTTCCTGTTGAAGATCCTAATTTCCCTGGTATTGAAGTAGGTTTACAACAGCATTTTCGCATACAATTA
Source organism: uncultured Saprospiraceae bacterium (assembly GCA_964564885.1). Taxonomy (GTDB): domain Bacteria; phylum Bacteroidota; class Bacteroidia; order Chitinophagales; family Saprospiraceae; genus CAKZLL01. The sequence continues at coordinate 2,625 of CAZMEH010000037.1, forward strand.
GCTGCTGTTTCAACCTATAAAGCTTATAAGTTTGAAAAAGCACTATCTGCATTGAATGGCACTCAAATCAAATTGGAAACAGCGACTTCGAGAGAAGGAAAAGAAGTAACTAGAGTAATGGTGACGGAGTTCTCTAGTTTTAGTCAAGCCAAATCAGCACTTAGAAAAGTACGTTTAGAAGGTTACGAAAGAGCTTTCATTATTAAATACCAAAACAATCGTCGTGCAGGTCGCATGATTAGAGATATTGATTAATTAGTAATATTCATAATTTTAAAAGAATAGGTTAGTCATTTGAAAATGTCTAACCTATTCTTTTTTTAATCGTTATTATTTTAACTGATCTGTTATTTAGATTAAGTACTTGAAAAAAGGTTTCCTTGTATTGCTTTATTTTGCAAACAATTGATAATCAGCACACTATTGTCTGACTTCTGTCTTCTTACTTATCATTTCAAATTAACAATTGGGCATAATAACAGGCAAGTTAAACGCCAAACCGCCCTCAGACGTTTCTTTGTACTTCCCATTCATGTCCTGTGCCGTGTCCCACATCGTTTTCACGACAATATCAAAATTCACAACAGCATCACCAGGATCTCCCGATAACGCCAAATTGCTTGCCGTAATCGCCTTCATTGCGCCCATTGTATTTCGCTCAATACATGGAATTTGAACCAAACCGCCAATCGGATCGCAGGTCAACCCTAAGTGATGTTCCATCGCAATCTCGGCAGCCATCAATACTTGTTCAGGTGTTCCGCCAAGTACTTCTGTCAAACCAGCCGCAGCCATTGCGGAGGAAACACCAATTTCTGCTTGGCAACCGCCGACTGCTGCTGAAATCGTTGCACCTTTTTTGAAAAGTGTACCAACTATGCCTGATGTCAAAATGAATTTTTCAACGTCAGCTATGCCTTCATTTTCACAAAAACAAATATAATACATCAATACCGCAGGAATAACGCCTGCTGCCCCATTCGTTGGCGAAGTCACGACTCGGCTCAATGCAGCATTTTCTTCATTTACCGCTAATGCAAAACAACTGATCCATTTATTGATTTGACTAAATGTACTTGGGCCATTACTAATGGCATTTGTCCAGCCTTCCAAGGTTTCAAAATGGTCAGACGAAAAACCCATTAATTGCTCGTGCATTTTCTTTGCACGACGTTTTACATTTAAACCGCCAGGCAAGATACCGCCTGTTTTACAACCTTTAAAGATGCATTCTTGCATCGTCTGATATATTTCTTGAATTTCAGATTTTATAACTTTTGCTTTTCGCAGCGCTAATTCATTTTTATATACAATCGCTGAAATAGAAAGATTAGTCAAGCTTGCAATTCTTAAAACATCTTGCCCTTTTTCTATTGAATAAGGAAATAAAACATCCGTTTCACTAACAACCTCTACTCCTTCTTCTTCTATAAAACCGCCGCCAACTGAATAATATGTTTTTTCAAGAATAGATTCTTTTCCATGAAATGCGATAAATGTCAACGTATTTGGATGCACGGGCATCGCAAAATCCTGAAAGACAATATCCTGTTTAACTTTAAACGGAACAGACTTTTCATTAATAATTATAGATTGGTTCGTTGCAATTGTAGTAATATAATCATCAATTTCCTCCGTAATAACCGTCTTAGGTTGATAGCCTTCTAAGCCCAATTGCACAGCAATATCCGTAGCATGTCCAATACCTGTTTTCGATAACGAGCCAAACAAATGGATCTCAATAGCATCTATCGTTTCGTCCTTCAACGCATCGGCAAAATGTAATGCAGCCTTCCAAGGTCCTAAAGTATGTGAACTAGATGGGCCGACGCCAATTTTAAAAATATCGAAAATACTTAGTTGTTCCATTTGTGAAAGTTTTAATGATTGAAAATCTAGCTACACTAGTCTTTATTAAAGGTAATATAGAAAAACTAAACTAGCTTGACTTATGTTATAAAAGTCAATGAAGAGTAAAACAACGATTTACGAAATGTCCATAATTTTCGTTTTTTTATTCAAAATAACGCAATAGACCGAATTATCTAATGATATACTCTAAAAATCATGTGGCTTATTATTGAATTTATTTAAATTTGTCATTAGTGAATAATAATTTTTATTCATCATAATTTTATAAACGCTACTTAATTTTATTTAAATGATTCAACGAATCCAATCCGTTTACTTGTTATTAGCAGCAGCAGCAGCATTTGCTCTATTCGCATTAGCCTTTGTAAATGTTAGTGGTGCAACAGGAGAAATAGCCGCATTTCAAGATGGCGATTTTGATATTAATGATAATATGATTTTAAAAATCATGGCAATTGTTTGCGGTGCAATGGCGTTGCTAAATATTTTTCTATTCAACAATAGGAAATTACAATTGAATATCGGAAAATTGGTCGTGCTCTTAAATATTGTTTTAGCAGGACTTGCAGCATTCTTTTTATATCAAACCATGGGCGGAGCAAGCATCGATATTGCGCCAAACGGTGGATTTGGAATGCCAATATTAGCAGCTATTTTTACATTTTTAGCAAATAGAAATATTAATAAAGATGAACAATTAGTTAAGTCAGCGTACAATCGTTTGAGATAATTACAAAGTAAAAGCTGCTTTAGTTGCTAAAAGAACATATGACAACAAGCAATTAAAGCAGCCGATTTCAATTCAAAAAATATGCTATTCAGACTAATCATTTTAGGATTAATTATTGGTGTAATCTTCTATTTTGTCAAAGCTATTATTCACAATAGCCGTTATCAAAAATGTCCTAAATGCGAAAGCAAAGGATTTTGGAGAGAAAAAAAAGGCGACAGAATAGAATGCAAAACCTGCAACGGAACAGGTTTTCTTCCAAAGTTATAATGTAATGGCTGCTTTAGCTGCCTAAAATAATGCTATGCATATACCAAAGATAAACGAGAATAAAAACGTAGAAGAAATCAAAGCATTTATTCATGCGAACAGCTTTGGTATATTAGTAACAAATCAGGCAGAAAGCGCACCGATTGCGACTCATATTCCAATAGAATTATCAACAAATGCCGCAGGTGAAGATGTCCTAGTTGGTCATATTGCGAGAGCGAATCAACAGATTAAAACCTTGCAAGATGGCGCAGAAGTCTTGACTATTTTTTCTTCGCCTCATAGTTATATTTCAGCTTCTTGGTACAAACATGCGACGACTGTTCCGACATGGAACTACATCGCAGTCCATGTTTATGGCATTTTACGCATTCAATCTGATGAAGAATTACACGCTTCTTTAGTCGATTTGGTCAACAAGTATGAGCAAGCCATCGCAAAAGAGCCCATGAAAGTAGGAGATTTACCCGCAAAAAAAGTAGCTAGAGAAATGCGTGGAATCATTGGTTTTGAAATCAAAATCACCGACTTTCAAGCACGATATAAACTTTCTCAAAATCGCCATTCAGAAGATTATCAACATGTTATCAATGAATTGGAAGAGCTAGAAGATAATGGCGCAACTTACATCGCCGAAGAAATGAAGAAACTATAATGGGTTGTTCAATTATTAACTCAACAACTCATTAACTCAACAACTTTTATCATATGAAAAATATACTTATCACAGGTGCAGGCAGAGGTATTGGTTTAGAAACCGTTAAACATTTTCTAGCTAATGGGCATACTGTCATTGCCGTTTCCCGAAACATTAAAGCATTACAGGCAATCGAGGATAAAAACCTAACGGCCATTTCATTAGACTTGACCAGTAATGATTTCAGCCCAATTGAAGCAGTACTTTCTAAGTTCAAAACATTAGATGTTCTGATTAATAATGCTGGTTTGCTGATTAATAAATCGTTTAGTGAATTGACTTTAAGCGATTGGCAAGCGATGTTTAATATCAATGTATTTGGTGCAGCGCAGTTGACGCAATATGTTTTGCCGTATTTAAAGGCTGCAAATAAATCTCATATTGTCAGTATTAGTAGCATGGGCGGTTTTCAAGGAAGTAGTAAATTTCCAGGATTGTCTGCTTATAGTGCAAGTAAAGCGGCTTTATCTTGTTGGTCAGAATGTTTGGCAGCAGAATTGAGCGAATTCGGAATTTCAAGTAATTGTCTTTCTTTAGGTGCGGTCAATACGGAAATGCTACAAACTGCTTTTCCTAGTTACAAAGCACCTTTGGAAAGTCATGAGATGGCGCAATTTATCGGTGATTTTAGTTTGACTGGTAATTCATTTTTTAATGGGCAAGTTGTGCCTGTTGCTATGAATAATCCTGGGTAATGGCAATATTGAGAAGGTAATTATTTTGATTATCTTCTCAATATTTGTTTTATGTTTTTCCACGAATTCCAAAAAACATACAACTTTGCCAAATTAGTGGCGTAAATCTTATTCTGACTTCGTTACAACTACC
>CAZMEH010000038.1:0-10350 GCA_964564885.1 uncultured Saprospiraceae bacterium
TCATTTTTATGAAAAAGGCTATTTAGGGAGTAGGAAAAAATAACCTACCCAATCTAGCTTGTTCTTTTCATTTTTAAAAGACGTAAAAAATAGCTCCGCAGCTATGGCTATGTACCGATTTTTTAAATTTCTTAAAAAGAAAAATAACGTCACAATATTGGGCAGGTTGTTTATTTCCTGCTCCCCTACAATAATTTCATCAAAAATACTCGATATCCATCGCAAGCCTGTTGCAATAGCATTTTCACTAGTTTTTTCAGAAAAAAACTATTAAGAAACGGCACTTTCCAACAACGTTAATGTTTTATTACTGGTATTCAACTCAGCTGTAATACCCATTGGCAGTGTAAAATTATTCCCAATATGCCCGAATGACATCCCGTAAATCACCGGAATTCCTAAACCCATCAATCGGTCTTCTATCATTTCCCTCAAGGATAAAGAATTATCATTCTCACCAGCTTGACAACCACTAAATACGCCAAGTACAATACCTGCTGCATTTTGCAATTTACCAGCAAGTAAGAGCTGTGTCAACATTCTATCAAGACGATAAGGTTTCTCACCGATATCTTCTAGAAACACCAATTTATCTTTCAGGTCTAACTCATAAGGCGTTCCCATCAAGGAAGAAACTAGCGTTAAATTACCGCCAACCAATTGCCCGACAGCATTTCCTGCCGTTACTACAAACGGCTGATAAGAAACATCTTCCTCCTTTAGATTTTCTGCTGGAAAAGGAATAGTGTATTCATCTTGCGGCGTCATTAAGACACTCGTGACATGTTTTGTAGAATACTTGGTAAAGCGTGATGCGCCAACAGGTCCATGAAAACCAACCAAACCCGTTTTTAGGAAAATACCGTGCAGTAGTGCTGTTATATCACTATACCCAATAATTACCTTTGGATTTTTCTTGATCAGATCATAGTCAAGCATCGGCAAAAGTCGAGCAGAACCATAGCCACCTCTCACACACCAAATAGCATCTATACTCTTGTCTGCGAACATCCGATTAATTTCTCTTGCTCTTGCTTTATCCTTTCCTGCGAGGTATCCGTATTTCGCTAAAACGGCTTTTTCATCATAAACTAATTCAAAGCCCATTCCTTCCATATTTCGGATAGTTTGCTGCCATCTATTCAATGCTACTGGGCTCGAAGGTGCTATTAAACCGACTCTTGCACCTATTTTAAGGCGTTTCGGTTTAATTATTTTCTTAGGGAATTTTCGCTTATGAAAAATAGAAGTAGGTTCAGCAGTTGCCATTATTGGTAAACTCGCTGCGCCTATTGTCGTTAATATCGCTTTTTGAAATTTTCTCCTGTTCATGTACAAGTAATATTTTTATATCCAAATTGAGTCGCAGGTAAGTCAATGTACCATCGCTAGACTTGTTTATAAATAAGAATTGCTAATATGAGATTTAGATTTTTGTATCAGACGAACTACTTTTTTGAGTGCATAGCCAAGCTATGGACGAGAAAAACAGTGAAGTATGATGGAAAAATATATTCTCATATTGTAATTTTTTATTTGTGAACAAGTCTACTAATAGAGAACTTGTTTACAAACTCATTGCCAATCTCTTGATATTATGATAGTTTTAGCATGAGCTCTTAAGCAAGTTGAGGTATTACATTGTAAAGTATATTGATTATCAATGACTCTTTTATTAAAAAATTCCTTAATAAATAAAGACTAATACTTCATAAGTGCCTGATTTTCATTAAGTTTTTTAAGTAAATTCATTTAATATTTTTTTAAAGTCCTAATATAGATGTTTAAAGATATAACCTCAAATTATAATTCATCTCTTTTGAACAATTCATTTAAGCATTAATATTTTATAACAATAACCTTAAATTCATCTCGATTTTATACCTAACGATGCAAATCAAATAAATACACATTCTTTGATTATAAGTTATTTTTAAAACGTATAAATTCAGTTAATAAATAGTCTTGAAACTAATTCCATTCCACAAAATATATCAGATTCTATTTTTTCAAAAAAGAATCTTCTTTTTTCCACAAATTAATTTTATATTTGCAATCGAATTTTGAGAATAATAGAAATTACAATAAAATGAAAAGAACATTTCAACCTTCTAGGAGAAAGCGTAAGAACAAACACGGTTTCAGAGAGCGTATGAGTACGGTAAGCGGTAGAAACCTTTTAGCAGCACGCAGAAAAAAAGGCAGAAAAAAATTGACAGTTTCTGATGAAATTCGTTTAAAATAAAAGTAATTCGCTTTGATATTATATCATGGTGTTTATTATTTAGCGATTCTGTAATAATATAGATATTAAGTAGAGATGGCTATGCATTTAGTCATCTCTATCCGTATTTGAAATAGTACCTAAAATGCGATTTACTTTCGAGAGAGAAGAACGTCTGAAAAGCAAAAAGATAATCGGACGATTATTCAATAAAGAAGGAAAATCATTTGCGATCCATCCTATTCGAATTATTTGGATGGAGACGCCATTGGAAACCTCCTACCCTATTCAGATTGGCGTTGTTGTTCCTAAACGACATTTCAAAAAAGCAGTTCAACGTAATAAAATCAAACGACGTATTTTAGAGTCTTATCGTTTAAATAAACATTCGATGCATGAGCTTTTGCAAACGAAGGAAAAACAATGTGCTATGATGATGGTTTATACTGGAAGGGAAGAAATGCCTTATGAGGAATTAAATCATCAAATGCAAATCCTGATTCGTAAGTTTAATAAGAAAGTTCGTTAATGCTGTCCTTTGACGATTTCATTTTCACTAACCTAAAAACGTAAATGAACCTATGTTTATCATCAGAGCAATCTCCTGGTTTTTCAGTCAAATATTCATACTCGTCATCCGATTTTATCAATTGGCAATTTCGCCATTAATTCCTCCTCGATGTCGCTACACACCGAGTTGTTCAACTTATAGTTTACAAGCGATTAAGAAACATGGACCAATAAAAGGTACTTGGTTAGCATTAAAACGGATTACTTCTTGTCATCCATGGGGCGGTTCGGGACACGATCCTGTACCATAAATATTTTATATTCAATATAAAATTAAGGAAGTCTGATTTGATATTGGTTACTTCACAATAAAAAATCGTACTAGAATTGCTCTAATAGTTTTTTTGCCAATTTCGGATACTTTCCATATTCTTTTAAAGACAATGATTTTAGAATAGGTTCTGCTAATTCATTTTCCTTATTTTGAATATAAGATAATGCCAAATACCATTGCGCCGTTTCTCTATACATACTCTCCTTATCATCAGCTAAAGACTTAAAAATGTTAATAGCCTCTTCAATTTTTGCTGGTTCTACACTCAAATAGCTATTCCCTAACAACATTTTAGAAGTCGTGTCATTTGGTTTATCTACTAATTGCTGTTCAAGCAAAACGATAGCGGTTACGAAATCTTTTTCGTTGTACAAGCTTACAATCTCGTTATAAGCATCATTATTCTCTCCTCTAGTCAGTAAGTTACTCGGATATGACTTATAGTAAGTCGTGAATAAATCTGTATCAGTTTTTGTTAATTGGAATATATTCTGAAGAAGGAAACCGCCAGCTACTACGATTAATAAAATAGTTGCTGCAACAAGCCACCTTTTCCTATACATAGAGACAACACGAGCGGTTGTAGTTTTCTCTACAGCTTCATCCGTAATATATTTTTCTCCTAGAAACTTCAATTTACTAGATAATTCCTTTTCGTGCTCAAAATCACCCATAGCTTCTTCCAAATCTCTCATTATCTCAATATCCTGAGCGAAACATTCATCCTTCTCTAAAGTCTGTTCAAACTCTTCTAAGTCTTTGTCCTTTAACTGTCCTGCTAAATATAGCTCTATATTTTCCTGCTTGATATTACCTTCCATTATTTATTAAGTATTATTGGGTTAATTCAGTAAATCGGACGTCCTGTTTTATTCGATTGAGTAAATTCTCTTTACATTGAAATTTTCTTTTTCGAGCATAGCCTTCACTTTTAAAACCCATAATCGTTGCAATTTCTTTCATTCGTTTACCTGCCATTTGCAATTCTAATACTTGGCGACAGCTAGCACTCAATTCACTTAGTTTTTTAAGATAAAACTGATGACGTTCTCTTTTGATAATAGATTGTTCAATATTAGTATCATCTATTAATTCCAAATCTCCTATAAACGTTACCGTGTGTTTCGTGTTTTCTTTTAAAATTTTTAACCAAACATTACGACAAACAGCATAAAAGTAAGTGAAAAAGCTGCTGGTTAGCTTAAAACTATCTTTTTTGGTATTTTTATAAATTATAATAATACTTTCTTGCATGACATCTTTTACATCATTTATAGTCCCGTTGTTAGTAGTAACCATTTTAAAAACAGCAGCTCCGTATTTTTCGTAAATCTCTTCTAGAACCTTACTGTTTCCTTTCAATATTCCCTTGAGGTATCGAAGATCCGATTCTTTTGGTGTTGCCATTATTTGTTATTTTTTTTATTTAAAACCTATTCTCTCTAGTTTTAAATAAACACATGATAGTATCTTTTGTGTAGTATTTACTTTTTCTTTCCAACAAATATATAGAACTTGTTTAAAATTCATCTAATCTATAATCAAATGACTCTTTGTCAATTTTAATATAATTGTCAAAATATAAAATGCTCAAGTCTGTAACTTGAAATACAAACTTGAGCATTTTATATCTTTTGACTTGCCTATTATATCTATGCATTAATCGGTTTGCGTCTAATTCGCTCTTTTAATGCTAATCCCATAGAACCACCAAAATATGCAATCAGCAAGTAAATAAATTTAAAAACAATAAAGAAAAAAGTTGCTTCTCCTGATAAGAATAGAAAAACTATTTCTGATGCCACTAACCCAAAACCAAAAATCAACGCTAAATATAAATGTTTAGTTTTTGCCAAAAACACAATGGCAAAACTCCCAATCAAAGCACCTAATCCTTTAGTAACTATGGCTAATTGCTCTTCCTTGATAGATGGATCAAAAAACTCAATCCATTCATCTGTGTAGACAACTACGACGATCCCTAATCCAAAACCTGTAATAATTGCGATGATATTCATAAATGCTTTCATTCCTTGTTCTTTTATTGGTTCTTTTGACAGTTGTCAAGTTTCAGTGTTATGCAAATTAGTTCTTTTGTTTGGCTATGGGATGGAAAGTTTTCAGTTAATGATACATAAATATAAATTATTCTAAATGTATTTTAGAGCATTTCAGTACTTTTGGTGAGGAAATCATTAAAACAAAGGACAAAGTGATCATTCTTACGAAAAATGAATGTATTACTTTTGTGAATAAATAATTGATTATTTTTAATTGAATGTATCATAAATGGCAAAAGGAAAAAATACATACATAGAATATAAAAACCAGCCGATTCCTGTAAAAATTTATATAGAGAAACGGAATAATACCCGTTTTTCTATTGCTAGTAAATATGTGATTATTCGGCTTCAGTATGGACTGACTAGGGTGCAGAAGGAAGGGCAATTTAAAAAATTTAAAGAATGGGTCATTACAAATTTAGATTCTAGTATAGCGTTGCAACAGCGTTTTCTTGGACGAATATATGACGATGGCTCTATTTTAAATATATTCAATAAAGCTTATACCATTCATTTTGTTCATAAGAATCGTAAAACAATTAAAGCAAAGATTTTCGATCAAGACATTATCCAAATTGAAATGGATAGAAGTGTTGAATATCCTTTGCTTCAAAAAGATTTGCGCCAGTTGATTAGTCGAGTCGTTGCAGCTGATTGTGCCTCAGATATTGAAAAAAAAGTAGATTACTACAACGATACTTATTTTCAAGAAACCATCAATAGCATTCACCTTAAACGAAATCAATCTAACTGGGGCAGTTGTTCAAATAATCGTAATTTGAATTTTTCTACTCGATTATTATTTGCACCTGATGAGGTTATCAACTATATTATTATTCATGAATTGGCGCATCTCAAAGAGTTTAATCATTCTGATAAGTTCTGGAAAATCGTTTCGGATATAATGCCTAATTATAAATCAAAAGAGATTTGGCTAAAAGAAAATGGTCATTTCTGCCATTTTTAGAGTAGAAAAGAAAGCGTTGATGGTTTTGAAAACAACCTCTGGCATCTATTTGACTGAAATAAATCATACAGAATAAAAATAATTATATAACAAGTAGTAAATTTGTAGGCAGACATCATATAAATAAAAAGAAAACACAGTTTCACACAAAATGCCACAATTAAAACTAACTAAGAAATTCATAATAATCACCTGCCTAACTACATTGCTGATGGCAATAGTAGCTGTTTTTATTTGGTATAAATACTATTCATTTCCTCCAAATGACACTTTCAGAGCCGTACCTGCTAATAGTGCCTTTGTTGTTGATATCAAAGAGCCAGATCAGTTTTTTGCAAAAGTGGAAAACAAAATCTACCAAAGTGAAATTTCAAACCTTAACTTTATAAAAAAAGCAGCTCGTCAATGGAATTTATTTTACGAGCAATTGCCAAGCGCTGTCACCGTAAGTATTTCAAGATTGACGCTTGCCGCACAGATTGGAAAAGACAATAGTATTGATTTTATTCACATCGTAGATGGATGCAGCGAGGATTTGCCACTAGAAGAATATTTATCGGTCGGTAAACATGCATTTGAAAAACGAGTTTTTAGCCAGCAAGAATATTTCATCATTACACTCTCCGATAGCGCTTCTTTTTCTATTGCGCTGACAAATAATCTATTCATTTTAGCAGAAACGCCTTATTTATTAGAAAGTGCTTTAGAGCAAATTCAGACTAATTTTAGAAGCATATTGAAAGACCAATCTTTTCAAGGAATTAGGAATCTAATAGGTAAAAATGCAGATGCCTCTGTATTTTTAAATATGAAAAAAATGCCTTTATTCTCTTCTTTTTTCACAAAAAAGAAGCCGCAACAAGATTTTAAATTTTTACAGTTTTTTGCCGATTGGGTTGGTTTAGATATTATTTTTCAGGAGAAGACAATCAATATTGACGGCTACCTCTCTCCTACTGACAAAAATCAATTACTCAAATCATTGGAGAAGCAAAGGCTTCCAGACAAAACGCTCATCGCAAGTATTTTGCCTGATAATACAGCTTCTATGATCTATATTGGCTTCAAGACAGCAACAGGTTTTTTTAAAAATATTGAAGTCGCTGATAAAAAATCATTTAACCAATATTTCATTCCTTGGATGAGTGGCGAACTGGCTTACTTGGTCACTGAACCTATGCCTCAACACGAATATACGGATCACCAATTTGCTATTTTTAAAACAAAAAACGCTCAACTCACTACTGACTTATTAGATAAATTTGGTCAAACTTTCGGGAAGCTAGACACAGAAGCCTATTTTAATTATACCATTCATCATATATTAGCGAAAGACATTATCAAGCCTATTTTTGGAAATGGCATAAACACGATTCACAATCCTTATTATGTCATTTTGGATGATTATGTGGTTTTTTGCAATTCGATTGAAGCCATCAAGGAATTGCTAGACAAATATACTTATGGTCAAACATTGGGTCAAGATATTAACTATTTACAGTTTATTGAAAACCTATCCGCAACCTCTAATATGTACCTTTATGTCAATACAAGTAATATATTAGATATCATGAAAGCCTTCCTCAAAGAAGAACTTCAAGCCACACTAAAAAGTGAATTTGAATATTACCAGAAACTCACGCCTTTAGGTTTACAATTGACGCCGTACAAAGATTTGTTTGTTATTAATGGTCAAATAAAATACAATCCTAAAGGTAAACAAGCGACTAGTGTTCTTTGGAAAGCAGATTTGCAAAGTCCTGCTGCGATTCCTCCGACTTTTGTCAAAAATCATGTGACAGGCGACTTAGAGGTACTTATTCAGGATGAAGATAATCTACTTTATTTGATTAATAGAAATGGTGAAATTCTTTGGACTAAACAAATCGAACGACGCATCATTTCAGCTATTTCCCAAATAGATTACTATAAAAATACTTATTTGCAATATGTATTCAATACCGATTCTAAAATTTATGTTATTGATAGAAACGGCGAGCCTGTTGAAAAATTTCCCGTACTCGTCAGTGCTGGTATTACCAACGGAATCCTCGTTTTAGATTATGACAGCACTCGTGATTATCGTTATTTTGTTGCAACTAACGGAGGGAATATTTATGGTTTCAAAAAAGACGGTACTTTATTAGAGGGTTGGTCACCGAAGGCAAATGTTGGAAATATCTATTTTCCAATCCAGCATTTTGTTAAAGAAGACAAGGATTACCTAACAGCCTTAAATGACACTGGCACCATATTTTTCTTTCAACGAAATGGAGAAATCAGAATGAATTCTGTCCAATTCAATGAAAAATTCAATTCTACATTTGGTGTAGACCTTAACGAACCACAACGAATAGTCGTGACGGATCAACAAGGAAAAGCGTTTATTCTTAATTTTAAAAGACAAGTATTTAAACTAAATATGAATGTCGATGAGAATAAAGATATACAGTTTATCTTTTCAGATGTTTTAAATAATCATCGTAAAGACTACATCGTTTTAAGCAAAAAGGAATTAGGTATTTTCTCTTATACAGATGATAATGATTTTGAAGATTTTGGCAAACATCAGTTCAAGCACGAACAATCTAATTTATTTAAAGTAAATATGCCAAATACAGATAAATGTAGAATAGGTACATTTTCAAAAGCATCAAAAAATGTTTATTTATTCAATGGTAGAGGTAAACTATTTCCAGATTTCCCACTTTCAGGCACTACGCCTTTCCAAATAGTGGATCTGTATAATGACGGTATAAATGTGTTAGTCGTTGGCGATGGCAATGCTGTTTTTGCTTATAAGTTAAAGAATATTGTTTTTTAATAAATTTTGTTCCTCTGCCCACTTTTGCCAAGGCTATTAGATAATTTTGAGCCAAATAATATTTAATTCCTTATTTTTCAGCGTATTATATATTTAATAAAAACTGTAAACATAGGAAACCTCTAGCTCTTTATCATAAAATACCAGTAAACTATTTTATCCCTGTCACTTTTCTTTCACATAAAAACCTGCAAAGGGAATTATTTATTTTCTAATTACAAGGTAAGAACATGTTTCTGGTAGGTCAAAAATTAATATATATAATATTTTACATTAATATTATAATTAATAGACAATATATTTGTTATTTTTACTAAAGAAAGAGCAAACGTATTTTGTACGAGAGAGTTCATTAAAAGTTTCTTTAAAAAATTAATTTTCATCACAAAACATTTTTAACCGAATTTATAGCGATAAGCAAGCAAAGTAAAAGCAAACAAAATAAAAAGATTAAATACAATGCAATCTAAAAAAGTAAGCCATAATCACAATACGGTAAGATTTTCGCTATAGACTTATTATGCTAACTACTATGAAAAATTTCAAACACAGTACATGTGCCGTAATTGTACTTATGTTATTTTGGTGTGGTACATTTCCTTCTAACCAAGAAAATATATCAGAAACACCTTCGGTGCAATACACTTTTGCTGTAGTTCCACAATTTCACAGCCAAACATTATTCAAAACTTGGTCACCTATTCTGAAACAACTCAGTGTAGAAACGGGTATTAAGTTCAAATTAACAGGACATTCTGCTTTTGCAGGTTTTGAAAATGAGCTACGTACAGGCAAATATGATTTTGCCTATGTTAATCCGTACCATGCGGTGATGGCAAATAAAACACAACGATACGATGCTATTCTAAGCGACGCGGCACATAAAGCGCAAGGAATATTAGTCACTAAAAGGGTAAGTAATATTAATATTGGCGCATTAAGAGGTTCAGAAATTGCTTTTCCGTCTCCTAATACACTAGCTTCCTCTATTCTAATGCGTTCTGATTTAAAAAGTAAATATAAGTTAGACGTTAAACCGCAATACCTTAAAACTCATGCAGACGTTTACATGGGTATTTATCAAGGCACTTACAAGGCTGGTAGCGGTGTAGTCAAAACATTTAATAAATTGAATCCACGCATTAAGTCGCAATTGAAGATAGTACATCGAACCGAAAAGATTCCTGCGCATCCAATTGTTGCACATTCAAGAGTACCACAATCAGTTAGAAATAAAGTGATTGTAGCATTTGAAAAAATGAGTAAAGATCCAAAAATGAAGTCTATGCTAGGAAAAATTCCTGTTACTAGTTTTCAAAAAACCGATCAATCTATTTATAATAAAATTACTTTCAATACTTCTTTATAGTACGATTTTAAATTTTTTTAAATAGAAACAGCCTATTTTCATTTAATGAAAATAGGCTG
>CAZMEH010000039.1:0-2596 GCA_964564885.1 uncultured Saprospiraceae bacterium
CCATTCATTCGCTCAAGTCTTGACGTATTTTGAATATCGCTAGTTATACGATTGAATGCTTTTAGAATGCTTTGATTAACCAATAATTGAGTCGCTTCTTTATTTTGAACCTTAATCGCCCACTTTTTGAACTCACGGACAACACGCTTCAATTCATTTACATTTAATAATTTCTCTCTAAGAAACTGGTGTAAACTCGTATTCAACGCATAGTATAAAATGCTTTTATACTCATTTCTGACCGGTAAATAATCCTTTTGCAATGCGTTCAATAAGTGATAATTATTATTATAAATATCACGCATTGATTTTTCAATAGGAACAAGGTTTTCTTTAAGAATGCGACTAATGATTTTCATTTTCTCATCCTTAAACAAATCATCCATCGAATAACGCTTACCGCCTAGGTGCTTTTCCATCAAAGTAATGACATTAGAAACATTACTATTTCTGAAAGGTGGAACGAGCTCTTCAATCATTTTATCAAAAGCAATACTGCTCATGTCCACTGAAATCTGACCGATAATATTTTGTTGTCCAAGATAGAAAACCGCAAAACTGAAATGCTTTTCAGAATGTGTAATGCGTGATTTAATCATGGTACGACCAACCGCTAACTTTAAATTACCTGCATTAAATCGCTCGTAACGGTCGCTAGTCGCTTGATAATTGTTGAATATTTCCAAAGTCTCCGGAGACTCTTCAAACAATGAAAGCACTGCATAATGCATTCCTGTGCGTTCCAAACTAACTTCTACAGGTAATACAAACCTTCTATAAATCTCTGCGCCATCTTTATTTGCAGGAATATTACTTTTTGCTTTTGCTAGTCTTTCTATGAACTCTTCTTGCAAATTTACATGAGCTACTTGACGAGCATAATAAATGGTACGACAAGCATATTGCAAAATTTGAGTCGTTTCCAAACCAGAAACTTCCGTAAAGAACCAACCGCAACTCGTGTACATATACATCGCATTACGCTGCATTTCGCTCAGTCTCAAAACAGTTACCCTATCTGCTAAACTAACCGTTTCTTTGATTTTATGTTTATCCAAAAATCGGTCAACAGAAGCATCACTCCTATCGATAATCACTTCGATAAAATCATTTCGAGCTGCCCACGGGTCTTTTAAAATCTTAGCCGCTTCTTGTTCGTACACTTTAAGCAATTCTGACTGTAACCAATCCAATGCATCACGCAAAGGCGCACGCCATTCTTGATTCCAATGTCCTTCGCCACCAGTATTACAACCACAATTTGAACGCCAACGCTCTATTCCGTGAACGCATGACCACGAACTATTTTCGTAAATCATCACTTCATCCTGTGGCGGAAATTTTTCTAAATATTCGCCATAGTTAGTCAACTTAGCAATATTGTTCTTTTCAATATAATTTAAACAATCCGCCAAAGCCATATCACCTTTTTTGTGGTGATGTCCGTAGCTTTCGCCATCTGTTGCGATATGCGCTAGTTGCGGAGACAAATCCTTTTCATCCAACGTACTCACCAAGCGATGTGCAAAGTTTTTACCCGAATCTAACAGTTTTCTAAAGGCAACATCTTGCGCTACATTTCCATCATAGAAAAATAAAGCGATTTTTCGTCCAGATGGCAAAATACACCAATACGGTTTTCGTGGATCAACCGAGGTCGGTACAATGTGATTCCATTTCGATGCGTCCAGCTTTCTGACCGCTTGCGCTTGTCGAGGTGCTAAAATGGTATATTTAATATCATGGTCAACCAAAACTTCAAGCGTTGCCGTGTCAACAGCTGTTTCCGCTAACCACATGCCTTCTGGCTTACGCTGAAAACGGTGCTCAAAATCCTTGATGCCCCAGATAACTTGTGTTTCCTTATCTCGTTGATTCGCCAAAGGCAAGATTAAATGAGAATGCGCTTGCGCTACCGCAGAGCCATGTCCACCAAAGTACTTCATACTTTGTTTATCCGCTTCTAAAATGGATAAGTAGGTTTTTGGATCATGTTGTTCCATCCAAGAAAGCAAAGTTGGACCAAAGTTGAAGCTGATTTTAGAGTAGTTATTAACAATATCCGTAATCATATTTTCTTCCTCCAAAATACGAGAGGAAGCATTTGGTGCGTATGCTTCTGCATTCACTCTTTCGTTCCAATCGTGGTATGGATAAGCAGAATCTTGATATTCTACAAATTCAAGCCAAGCGTTTTCTCTAGGTGGCTGATAAAAATGTCCGTGGATACAAACGTATTTCATTTTTTTTTTAAATTTTGAATAATTGAATATTGAATAATTGAACATTGAATAATTCAAACTACAATATCAATTTTTACATATTCCTAAATAGTCATTTTAGTTTCAGAATGTAAATCTATTATTTTTTTGATTTAACTTAAGTTTTAAGGACTTTCTTTTAAAATAAAAGGTTCTTTAACAATTTTTGCTATTTCATCCAATATAGGCTTGCCTCATTGTACTAACTTATTGAAAAAAAATGGGGCAAGCCCACATTGGATTTATAAAAGTTTGGCAAAAATTTCTTTCACGATCCTTCCTGTCGCTAGCTCGGCAGATAGAGCTAGATCGAGTAATTGTCAAAGAATCTAAAA
>CAZMEH010000040.1:0-2197 GCA_964564885.1 uncultured Saprospiraceae bacterium
GAAAAATTATTCAAATAAAAATGACTTTTATAGGTAAAATCTAGTACAATCATAATTTTTATGATTGTATCTTAATGTTTAATTACGTCATTTTTCATTTTAATAATTAAGAAAGAAAATATAGTTTAGACTTTTGTAAAAATACAATTACAAATAGTCAATTTTTTCGCTATAAGATCTTAATTCGACAACAATCTTTTAACTTAAATTTCTAAATACATTGAAAATGGATAAGGCAGCACTTAAAAATGGTTATGTACAAAAAGCCGTTAAATGGATTGAAAAAAAGGGATATGCTGAAATAAAAGCAGATTTGGAAGGGCATGAAGCACCAAAATCCTTCACAAAAAGTTCTACACAAGAACTGGTTCAACCAGATTTGACTGCACGTTCTTTAGGTCGTAAATTCTACTTTGAAGTAGCTTTAAAGACAGATAATACTCGTCCAGTTATCACTAAATGGAAATTATTAAGTCAATTAGCTGCTATGAAAGATGGTAAGTTAATCGTTTTTGCACCACATGGACATCGTTCATTTGCTGAAAAAATCATTCTTAATCATCGTATTAATGCTCAGATTGTTTCTCTTAGAGCAAACTAATATTCTAGCTGCCTGATTATATTTAGATGACTGATACAAATAATATTGTATCAGTCATTTTACATTTAGGGGCTTCCCTTAGTCCCTCCTTCAGGAAGGACTAAGGGAGGTCAGCTTAATATCCGATTAATCGAAAAGAATCGAAATATCTGTTCGCGTCCAAATTTTTTCTGCTCGTACTATAGGTCAACATGCTGACCGAATAATAACGATTGTTGACCAAATAAGCCTGTGTTTTAATCGCTCCTGCATCATCAGGATAATTCACCCGCCATTGAAAACCATTAAAACCGTGAAGGTTCATTCCGTTTTTATAAATCAATTTGCCGTTGATACTTTCTACTGCTCCTGTGATCGTTTCTTCAAAAAATTTCGTTGCCAACTCCGTAGAATCAGAGTGAATACTACCTGCTGGAAAATCATAATAAGAAACCACAAAAACAGGATGTGTTTTACCTGTTTCCTCTTTTTGGTAAACTAAATTATGTACGGTAATTGCTCCAATTTCGGTTTTTGCATGAGCTAACCGCTCTTTAAAAATACCCTTTGTCATTATTTTAAAGCCACCTTCTGGCGAACGATAAGGTATCCAGCCATCTTGCGCTACTACAAATAATGGTAATATTAATATGATAAAAACAATTTTAAATTTCATCTATTATTTTTCATGCTAAGGGTCTGACGCCCTTGATTTTATAATTTCTTATTACCTAACGTTTGAACTAGTATCTTTCGCTTGCTTGCTCATAAATATTTTTAATCCCGTTCAGTGTCAAATGCACATCTAGTACATCAAAGTGCTCGTGCAACGGCTTCAATGCAAAAGCCAAACCACCTGTTGCTAAGACTTTACAATCTGTTTTCAATTCGCCTTTTATCCGCTTAATCATTCCTTCAACCAAACCTATGTAACCAAACAAAACGCCTGCTTGTAGCGCATGAATAGTATCTTGACCTAGTGCGCTCTCGGGTAACTCCAAAGGTACATTTGGTAATTGCTCCGCATTTTCAAAGAGCGAGTACATCGCCGTTTTAACGCCTGGTGTGATTGCTACGCCTAATATTTGACCTGTTTTTGAAATAGTGGTAAAGGTCAATGCTGTTCCAAAATCAATAACTATTTTATCCTCATTTGGAAAACGACTATGACTTTCAACTGCATTTGCTACCAAGTCTGTTCCTATTTCAGATTCATTCTTGACTTTAATATCCAAGTATGGAAAACAATTTTTATTGATTTGAAAAGGTGTGATTTTCAATAACGCTAAAACGCCTAGGACATCTGCTGTAACCGAAGGAACGACACTACTTAATACAGAATTTTTTATATGAGGAATATATTTTTCTATTAAATCATTTGGCAATTCAATTTTGTCATGCGTTGGCAAGCGAAAAATGCCTTGCCATTCGTTATTATAAAAAATACCAAAGACAATATTTGAATTTCCAATGTCAATTGCTAGAAACATAATGGCTTGTTTTATCGTCTAATTAAATATAATGCTGATAATACTACAATACATTTTTTTAGAATAGAAGAGAGAGGTTTTTTTATGTTTTTTTTCATTAATAATCAATCAATTATAAATTAAAAAT
>CAZMEH010000041.1:0-3272 GCA_964564885.1 uncultured Saprospiraceae bacterium
ATGATTGACACGATAAGAACCGAGTAGCCCAAATAAACCAAAATAATGGTCGCCGTGCAAATGACTTATAAAAATATGGTCAATTCTACTACGCTTGATTCGATATTCATTCATCCGAATCTGCGCTCCTTCACCACAATCCATTAAGTATAACCGTTCATTTATGTTTAATACTTGACAAGTCGGTAGCCTTCCTTTCGATGGAAAAGGTGAAGTATTGCCAAGTATTTTTACTTCAAATCTCATAATTTTTTCTTTTAGGTGTCAAGAGAGAGGCGGTCAGGTGTCAGCAAAATTTTAACATGATTCTGGACACCTTTTTCAATACCACTAAATACAAAAAGAAATGCAAATCATAAGAAAGAAGTTTCCTTACGATTTGCATTTCTTTTTAAAACGAACTATCAACAAAAAGATAGTTGTGAAATTCTAGTGCTTTGCATCAAAAATGATGGACATTTTGTTGAAAAGCAAATAATTGAAAGTCAATAAGTTGCATGTTCTGTTATCTCCGATTTCTCACCGATATTTCGGGACAGGCTACAAACTATTCACTACCAACTTTATTAGCTATCACTATCAGCTTCTGCGTCTAAATCTTCTTCTAATTCTTCAACATTAATAAATTCGACACTTTCGTCAACAGTATCTTGAATATTAATAACGGTACCTAATCTAGAAATCTGAATTAGCTTTTGAACGCTTGCATGTACAATCCCTGTAAGTACAAAATGACCATTTGTAGACCAAAGTCTATTAGCTGTCAAAATGGCACTTAGCCCAGAGGAATCTACATATTTGACAGGCGATAAATTAAAAATTAAATTTTTAATGCCTTCATTTCTTAAAATAACGAACTCAGACTTAAGGTTTGGAGCAATAATGGAGTTTAAATTGTCCTCTTCTAAAGTAAAAATCGTGTATTTTTCTTGTTTATCTATAGTATATTTCATTCTACAAAAACTTTTAAAAGCTATTGTTTTGTGTTTGATGAATAGAATCTGCTTATAAACAGACTGGTTAATTAGTTGACAGTTAGTGTGTTAAATATTAACAAATAACTATCAAACCATAAAATCAAAAAACCTTATTTAACAAATTAGCGATATTATCTATATTTTAAGACACGCTAAAGGTAAAAAAATTGCTTCTAAAAAAGATAAATTGTTTTGGCATTATTTTTAACAACTTTTTTTATATAAAACCAAGAGTTTAATTAGTTGTTAGATATTTATGAATTATTAGAGGATTAAATGACAATATTATTCGTCATTGATTTTTTCCCTTTTAAAAAAAATCCTATTTTAGTGAATATATCGGTTCTTAAAAGAATCGAGAGGAAAGAATGAAATTTAAAAGAACTTATTGATTTTGCAACTATGCTATTAGAATTTGCGTTGATAAGACAGGAATTATTAGAAAGCAACGAATTCGATTTAAAATTCGCCGTTATTAGTTTCTAACTCAAAATTTCTCTATTATCCTAAAACATTTATTTAGACTTTTACAACACAAATATTAATGTCAGATATTATGAAAAAATTCTCGCCTAAAGTGAAGAAGGTAATTTCTAGAAGTAGGGAGGAGGCTGTTCGATTAGGACATGACTATATAGGTACGGAGCATTTACTGCTTGGTATTACGAGAGATAGAGGTGAATTAGCAATGAAAGTGCTTGATTCTTTGGATATCGATACAGAGGAATTGCGTCAAGTTGTTGAGGACTCAATCGAAGTTCGTAGAACTGCTCGAACTACACATACTGTAGGTAATTTACCATTAAACAAACAAGCGGAAAAAGTACTGAAAGTAACTTTTTTAGAAGCTAGAATGTTGAAAAATACAGAAGTAGGTATCGAGCACCTAATGCTTTCTATTCTGAAACACAAAGATAATTTAGCTTCTAAGATTCTATTAGAATATGAAGTTGATTATGATGTTTATAAGGCTGAACTGGAATATGTTCGCCATGAAGTAAAAGACGAAATGCCAAGTCCTGCTGATGATTTTGAAGAAGAAGAACAAGGTCGTTTTGGTGCTGGTGCTGGCGGAGGGAGTGGTCCTTCTCAAGGTCGCAAGCAACCAAAATCTCGTACACCTGTTTTAGATAATTTTGGTCGTGATGTGACGAAGCTTGCCGAAGAAGGTAAACTAGATCCAATCATTGGTCGTGAAACTGAAATCGAACGTGTTTCTCAGATTTTGAGTAGACGTAAGAAAAACAATCCAATCTTGATTGGTGAGCCAGGTGTGGGAAAAACGGCTATCGTTGAAGGTTTAGCATTGCGTATTACGCAGCGTAAAGTTTCTCGTGCATTATTCAACAAACGTATTGTGATGTTAGATTTAGCGGCTTTGGTTGCTGGAACTAAATATCGTGGTCAGTTTGAAGAGCGCATGAAAGCTATCATGAACGAACTGGAAAAATCTCGTGACGTGATTATTTTCATTGATGAGATTCATACCATCGTTGGTGCTGGTGGCGCAACGGGTTCTTTAGATGCTTCAAATATCTTCAAGCCAGCATTGGCTCGTGGAGAACTGCAATGTATCGGTGCTTCAACATTAGATGAGTATCGTCAGTACATTGAGAAAGATGGTGCATTAGATAGACGTTTTCAAAAAGTATTGGTGGAGCCGCCTTCAGCAGAAGAAGCTTTCCATATTTTAGAGAATATCAAAGAAAAATACGAAGAGTTTCATAGTGTAACTTATTCTGACGAAGCGGTAAAAGCTTGTGTTCAGTTAAGTATACGTTATATCACAGATAGACATTTGCCAGATAAGGCGATTGATGTGATGGATGAAGTGGGTGCAAGAGTACATTTGAAGAATATTCATGTGCCTGAACACATTACGACTTTAGAAAATCGTATCGAAGAAATCAAAGAAGAGAAGAACACAGCGGTTAAGGAACAGATGTATGAAAAAGCAGCTGACCTTCGTGACAATGAGTCTAAACTCATGCGTCAACTCGAATTTGAAAAAGATAAATGGGAAGAGGATTCAAAAACTCGTCGTTATCCTGTTGACGAAGAAGATATTGCAGAAGTTGTGTCTATGATGACAGGTATTCCTGTAAATCGTGTGGCGCAGAACGAAAGCAAGAAACTCGTCAAAATGTCTGATGACATTAAGAAAGCGATTATTGGTCAGGATAGTGCGATTATTAAAGTTACAAAAGCGATTCAGCGTAATCGTATTGGCTTGAAAGATCCATCTCGCCCGATTGGCTCGTTTATCTTCTTAGGTCCAACAGGTGTTGGTAAAAC
>CAZMEH010000042.1:0-3319 GCA_964564885.1 uncultured Saprospiraceae bacterium
TGAATTAATTCAGAATGAAGAGTTACTGATAACTCTTACTGAGGAGCAAATGGAAACTGTGAAAGGAGGAACTGGTGTAGAAATGTGGATGTGATCCCTTTTAGCTCCGATAGATGATAAAAGACCTGTAGCATTCATTTGCTACGGGTCTTAATTTTTATATCTCGCCAAAATCTCATCTGTTGCTTCATCTAGCATCTCATACACCTTTTCAAAGCCATGTTCGCCCCAATACGGGTCTGGAACGTTCACATTACGTTGAGGCTCAATCATATTCATGATTAATACTACTTTTTCTTTGTCTTCATTATTTGTTGCTAACTTGCTGACATTTTGGAAGTTGGAGCTGTCCATTACGAATATATGATCATAATAGCCAAAGTCTGACGATTTGAATTGTTGAGCTCTTTGCTGAGATAGGTCTATATTATTTTCAAGAGCTACTTGAATAGAACGAGGATCGGGCGCATTTCCAACATGATACGAACCTGTACCAGCAGAAGCTACTTCCCAATTAAGTTTATTATTATCAATTTTACTTTGCATAATGCCTTCCGCTAAAGGAGAACGACAGATGTTTCCTAAGCAGACCATTAATATTCTCATCGATTAAAGACTTTTATTTACTTTGCTTGCATGGTCGATCTTGTGCCGACTTAATTCTTATGTTACTTTGTTTTATGTTAGGATTGGCGTTATGAACCACAATTTTTTGTGCTTAGAGGGAGTTAAAATAGCTAAAACAAGAAACCGTGTTTTGAAAATTCTCTTAAATTATTCTTATAGAACAATTAACTTATAATAAGTCAATACATGATTACAAAATGGGTACCAAAAATTGAACCACTTTTGTAAAAAACAAGTACTTATACTCTTTTTCATTAAAACATTGTCTTTATATATCGTATGAATGAAAGATAGACGAAAATATTTTCTGTGTATATTTAAAACCTATTCCTATCACTATAGTTTTTTATAAAAAAAATATAAACAGCCAAAATCTTATCTTTGCAGCCTATATTTTGAAAAAAAAGAATCATGTTATACAATAATAATCTATCAGATACAATTGTTGCACTCGCTACGCCACCTGGAATAGGTGCAATAGGCGTTATTCGTCTTTCTGGTACGAAGGCGATTAGTATTTGTAATCAATTCTTCCCAGCAAAAAACTTATCTAAACAATCTTCTCATACAATTCACTATGGAACAATCCGTAATGAAAAAAATAATGTGATAGATGAAGTATTGGTTTCTATCTTCAAAAATCCAACTTCATACACTGGTGAAGATGTCATTGAAATCTCCTGTCACGGCTCACAATACATTCATCAGCAAGTTAT
The DNA here is from genome assembly GCA_964564885.1 of uncultured Saprospiraceae bacterium. Classification (GTDB taxonomy): domain Bacteria; phylum Bacteroidota; class Bacteroidia; order Chitinophagales; family Saprospiraceae; genus CAKZLL01. Next base: position 1,344 of record CAZMEH010000042.1, read on the forward strand.
AGAGTTATTTATTCGGAATGGTGCTCGTATGGCAAGCCGTGGAGAATTCACCCTTCGAGCATTCTTGAATGGCAAAATGGATTTGTCGCAAGCCGAAGCAGTAGCCGATTTGATTTCTTCTGATTCTTCTGCTTCTCACGAAATAGCGATGAAGCAAATGCGTGGCGGTTTTTCGCAAGAAATACAAAAGCTTCGAGAAGAACTCATTAATTTTGCCAGCTTGATAGAATTGGAATTAGACTTTGGTGAAGAAGATGTTGAGTTTGCTAATCGGGATGATTTACGAACTTTAGTTTCCAAAATTCAAGACTTAATCACTAGGTTAATTCAATCTTTCCAGCTTGGAAATGTCATCAAAAATGGTGTAACTACCGTGATTGCAGGTAGACCAAACGCAGGAAAATCAACCTTGCTCAATGCTTTATTAAACGAAGAAAGAGCAATTGTCAGCGATATTGCAGGAACAACTCGTGATACGATCGAAGAAGTTTTAAATATCAACGGCATACAATTTCGTTTGGTTGACACCGCAGGAATTCGAGAAGCAACCGATCAAATTGAAGCTATCGGCGTCCAAAAGGCTTACGAGCAAATCAGAAAATCATCTATTCTAGTTTATCTCTATGATGCGATGACCTTGGAAATACCTGATGTTATTGCCGATTTAGAAGAATTGCATCAAGAAGGCTTGACAACAATCGTCATTGGCAACAAAATGGATATTGTTTCGTCACCAGACAATTCATATCAGCAAAAAAACATAGGAAAAGGTTGGGACAAACTCATCGAACCTTATAAAGAGAAGCACCATTTCTTATACATTTCAGCAAAAGAGAATGGAAAAATTCAAGAAGTCAAAGAATCATTATACAAAGCCGTGATGGATGGAAATCTAAGCATGGATGACACGATTGTCACTAATGCTCGTCATTTTCAAGCACTTTCAAAAGCAAATCAATCACTTTCAGAAGTAATGAATGGTTTAGATATTGGTATTACAGGCGATTTTCTAGCGCAAGATATTCGTCATTCCTTGTCCTACTTAGGCGAAATCACAGGCGAGATTGCTACGGATGATTTATTAGATAAAATTTTTAGGGATTTCTGTATTGGAAAGTAAAACCTCCATAAATCCCTCCAAAGAGGGAAATTCATAGTTATATTTATTGTCTCCCTCCTTGGGAGGTTCAATGATTAAACTATTTCTTAATTTTAGGCTTATAAAATAAATACGCTTCTTCACCAAGATAAAAATACAATATGAATCTTTTCAACCTGAGTTGGAAAAACATTAAGATAAAACCACTTTCCACCTTATTGAGTTTGGTTTTATTTGGTTTAGGTGTTGGGATTATTACGATTCTAATGCTGCTCAATAAGCAATTACAAGAAAAATTTGAAGATAATCTGGCTGGCATTGATATGGTTGTTGGTGCGAAAGGTAGTCCGCTTCAGTTGATACTGTCTAGTATTTATCATGTGGATTATCCGACTGGTAATATTTCTTTGCGTCAAGCAGAATTGCTAGAAAAGCATCCGCAAATCAAGTACATGATTGAAAAAACCATTCCTATGGGATTGGGTGATTCTTACAAGGGTTTTCGGATAGTTGGAACAGAACACAGCTATGCGGAGTTATACAAAGGTGAATTGGCGTCGGGAAAACTTTGGGAAAAAGACCTTGAAGTAACGCTGGGCGCAAAGGTCGCTCAAACGCTAGGACTGAAAGTTGGTGATACGTTTGCAAGTTCTCACGGTTTCGACGATGAACACAAACACGATGAAAATCCAATGACGGTCGTTTCTATCTTCAAAAAATCAAATTCTGTGCTCGACCAACTGATTTTGACTAATGTGAATACTATTCGATTGGTACACGTCAAGCCAGAAATGGAATTTGATGAAGATGAGTTTGACGAAGAGGATTTAGTTGATATTCACAAAGGTCATGACCATGAAGCAAAAAAAGAAACAGC
>CAZMEH010000043.1:0-1861 GCA_964564885.1 uncultured Saprospiraceae bacterium
TATCATCTGGATATTTACGAGCAGCAACCGTTCCTGGACGCTCAGAATAGATAAACATATAAGACATAGAATATTGAACAAATTCAATCATACTCAATGTTTCTTCATGTTCCTCTTCCGTTTCTGTACAAAATCCCGCGATAATATCAGAAGAAATCGCACAATCAGGCATAATTCTATAAACCGAATCTACTCTTTCCATATACCATTCACGAGTGTAAGTTCTGTTCATCAAGTCCAAAATACGAGTATTCCCAGACTGAACGGGTAAATGAATATATTTACAAATATTCTCGTATTTCGCCATGGTGTGCAAAACCTCATCGGTGATATCCTTTGGATGTGAAGTAGAAAAACGAATGCGTAAATCTGGATGAACCAAAGCCGTCATTTCTATTAAATGAGCGAAATTGACCACTTTTTTAGTTTCTGGATTTTCCCATTTGTAAGAATCTACATTTTGACCTAGAAGCGTTACTTCACGGAAACCACGATTATATAAATCCGTCGCTTCTGCAATAACAGAAAACGCATCACGGCTACGCTCACGACCTCTGGTAAATGGAACTACACAGAATGAACACATATTATCACAGCCTCGCATGATAGAAATAAATGCAGTCACGCCGTTGCTATTCAAGCGAACAGGACTAATATCAGCATAAGTTTCTTCACGAGACAAAAATACATTTACACCTTTATCGCCATCTTCGGCTGTACCGATTAGGTTTGGTAAATCACGGTAAGCATCTGGACCAACTACTAAATCGACTAATTTTTCTTCGTCGAGTAGTTTCTTTTTCAAGCGTTCCGCCATACAACCCAAAACACCAACTAGCGTTCCTGGATTCTTTGTCTTCACTTTATCAAAAATACGCAAACGCTTACGAACCGTTTGTTCCGCCTTTTCACGAATAGAACAAGTATTGATGAGTATCAAATCTGCTTGCTCCATGTCACGAGTTGCACCATAACCAGCATCATTCAAAATAGAAGCTACAATTTCGCTATCACTGAAATTCATTTGGCAACCATAACTTTCTATATAGAAATGTTTACCATTAGGATTTGTAATAGTTTTCGCTTGCTCTATTGCTTTTCCCTGTTTGCCTTCATCAATTTTCTTGATGTCCCACAATGTCGGATTATCGTTATACATAAATTTATAATTGACAATTAATAATGGACAATTGACAATTCAATTATCCGCAAAAAATGATATTGAGAGAATGAATAAAAGACTTTTTGGTGTCCATTGACAATTATCCATTGTCAATTCTCAAAACGTGTGCAAAAGTAATTGATTTTTGTGGAAACTGCCAATTTGACAGACTATATTACAAGGAAAGTTATGATTTAGTGTAATAAAAAAGCTTATTCGCACTACTTGCTCGTATTTGCGTTATTTTATTAGCTTAATATTATTTCTTTTACAATATTCAACCATGAAAATAACTAAATCAGCATTGAGGTTGGTGTTTTTGATATTGATGATTTTTAAATGGTTTGAGCTATTAAACATGGTAGTTGGAATGTCCGTCAAGTTTGGATTACTGCTTAGGTTTAATTCTTTAATTTTTAAAAAAGAAGCATAATTTCCGTCGTAAATTATTTCTTTTAAATTATTATTAGACAAGTCGAGTTTTTCCAATTTTGGATAATCATTACAATGAAAAGTTGTGATTTGATTATTCGATAAATTCAATTCTTTAAGCGAAGGATAATTTTTACCAGACTTTTCAAATACTCTAATTTGATTATGTGATAAATCAACTTTTTGGAAGCTTTCAGTTGTTGAATCGTTTCTTGTAAAATGAATTAATGTTTCTATATTATTATGTGATAAATCTAAATCGATTAG
>CAZMEH010000044.1:0-4811 GCA_964564885.1 uncultured Saprospiraceae bacterium
CTAATATTCAAGTGTCGGATATTTTGAAAATATCCGACACCTGTCTAAAGCTCTACTTACAAGGCAAAACCTCCGCAGCAACTTCACCAAAACCAACACGAACGCCACCTTTTTCCGCATAGCCACGCATCGTAACCGTATCATTATCTTTAATGAAAACACGAGTTGTACCGTCTTTCATCGGAACAGTTTTCGTTCCAGCCCAAGACAATTCCAACATTGAACCATAAGAACTTGGCACTTTTCCAGAAATCGTACCAGAACCCATCATATCACCAACATTGACATTACAACCGTTCACCGTGTGATGCGCCAATTGCTGTTCCATGCTCCAATACATATATTTGAAATTAGAATTAGAGACAACCTGCTCTTCACCACCTTTTGGCGTAATTCCTACTTGCAAAGCAATATCATAATTATGATTGCCTGTTTGTTGCAAATACGGTAAAACCGCAGGATCTTGCGTTGGACCAGTTACTTTGAAAGGCTCTAATGCTTCCATTGTAACAATCCATGGCGAGATAGAAGAAGCAAAGCTTTTTCCTAAGAATGGGCCTAAAGGTACATATTCCCATTTTTGAATATCTCTAGCTGACCAATCATTGAACAACACCATTCCAAAGATATAATTCGGAGCTTCATCAATAGAAACATTATCGCCAAGCGTTGATTTTTTTCCAACGATATAAGCCGTTTCTAATTCAAAATCAACTCTTCCTGATGCTTGAAAAACTGGCGTAGTTGCATCTTTTGGCATCACTTGACCTTTCGGACGGTGAATCGCTTGACCACTAACGATGATAGAAGACGCTCGACCATGATAACCGACTGGTAAGTGTTTCCAGTTTGGCATCAAAGCATTGTCTTTTCCACGAAACATCGTTCCAATATTCGTCGCATGTTCGATGCTTGAATAAAAATCGGTATAATCACCAACTCGCACAGGTAAGTGCATTTGAACTTTTGATTGCAAAATAAACAACCCATTTTTTCCAGTCAATGGAGAGTTTTCATCCTGTAACCAACCTTGAATATCTGTTCTAACTTTATTCGTTACAGACTTTCCAAGTGCTATGAAATCATTTAAAATGCTTTGTTTTAGAACTTTCGTATCAAAATCAAAAACGCCCAATTCAGCCACAGCAGCTAAATCCAACACATGATTACCAATAGCAACACCAACTCTAGGCGCAGTATTTCCAGTTGAAAAAATCCCAAACGGAATGTTATGTATAGAAAAATCAGAATCTAAAGGAATATCTATTATCATTATTTTTTTATTTTAAAAGTAGCATGGGTAACTTGTCCCGAAACCTCGGGATTCCTGCCTGTGACGCAAACATTCGTCGTAATTATTAACAGTAAGCACTGGCGTCACAGGTAGGAATACCTGTGCTACATTAATGCTTAAACCAAGATTTATAATATTTACCATCATCAATTTTTATCGCTTCTTCCGTTAATTGCAATGGTTTAAAAGTATCAATCATAACAGCTAATTCACCGGTTTCTTTTTTTCCAATACTTCCTTCATACGTGCCTGGATGAGGGCCATGAGGAATACCGCTAGGATGCAAAGAAATATGACCAGCCGCAATATTTGTTCTGCTCATAAAATCACCATCAACATAATATAGCATTTCATCGCTATCAATATTTGAATGATTATAAGGCGCAGGAATTGCTTTAGGATGATAATCGTACAATCTTGGGCAGAAAGAACAGATTACAAACTTAGCTGTTTCAAAAGTCTGATGAACAGGCGGCGGCTGATGTACTCGACCTGTAATCGGTTCAAAATTGTGAATAGAAAAGCCGTAAGGATAATTATAACCATCCCAGCCAACGACATCAAAAGGATGAGAAGCGTACACCATATCATGTAAAACGCCCTCTTTTTTGATTTTGATTAGAAAGTCGCCTTTCTCGTCGTGCGTTTCTAAATCTTCTGGCAATTTATAATCTCTTTCACAGAAAGGCGACTGTTCCAATAATTGCCCAAACCAATTGCGGTAACGCTTTGGCGTATAAATAGGATGAAAAGATTCTGCAAATAAAATTCGATTTTCTGTCGTGTCGAATTCTATTTGATAAATTACTCCTCTTGGAATAATCAGGTAATCACCGTATTCAAAACGAATATTTCCGACCAGCGTTCTTAACGTTCCTGTGCCTTTATGAATGAAAAGCATTTCATCCGCATCCGCATTCTTATAAAAATATTCCGTCAAAGACGTACGAGGAGCAGCAACGCCAATATGAACATCATTATTCACCATCAGTACTTTTCGAGAGTCCAAAAAGTCATCTTCTGGCGCAACATCAAAACCAACTAGCTTACGAGCAGTTAAGTTTTTGCTCACCGCAATCTTAGGAGAAACATCTTTGCTTCCTAAAATTTCCTTAACCATTGTCGGCGGATGCGTGTGATACAACAGCGAAGACATTCCATCAAAGCCGATTGTTCCAAATACTTGCTCATTATACAGCGTGCCATCAGGCTTTCTAAATTGCGTATGTCGCTTCGGTGGAACTTTCCCAAGTTTATGATATATAGGCATAGCTTAGTTTTTTAATTAAATCGAATAGCCAAGTTAATTAAATGCTATTAGAAAATAAAAGTTTATTGAATAAAACTTGTCAAGGCAACTAAAAAAGGTTCTTTGATAAATTTTATTATTCGTAAATACCTTTCAAAATTGTATTTTTAAGCAACCAAATAATTTTTTATCTATAGAAAGTAGATTCAACCAAATACTATGAATAAAGCCAATAAACCAATCAGCGATAAGAAAAGATATGTTTTAAGATTATTAGAACTAGCCAAAAAAGATGCTCAAATTGGCGCATTGATGCCAGTTGAAGCCATCAGAGATGCGGCTTGCGTTCCTAACTTAACGCTTGATAAAGTGGCGGCTACTTTTTTAGATGGTTATGCTGAAAGACCTGCTTTGGGGCAACGAGCGTATGAAATCGTAAAGCATAAAACAACTAATAAAAACATCCGAAACTACTTACCTGCTTACGAAACAATCACTTATAATGAGTTGCACAATCGTATAAAAGCCGTTTCGATGGCTTGGCGAACGCATCCAAAATGCCAAGTAAAAAGAGATGAATTTGTTTGCATTATGGGATTTGCGAGCGTGGATTATGCGATTATTGATATTGCTTGTAGTTATGCGAAATCGGTTACTGTTCCCGTGGCGAGCAATACGGCAGGCGCTGACTTGGGTGAGATATTTGCAAATGTAGAACCGGTGGTTTTGGCAACGACGATTGCGGATTTGGACTTGTGCGTAACACACGCTATTCAGCAGAAAACGATTAAAAGTATTTTGGTTTTTAATTATGATAATCGTGTTGATGAAGAAAGAACAAATGTTGAAAGTGCAATAGCAAAACTGAACGCATTAAATATAGATACGAGTATTATTTTATTGGATGATTTGATTGAATATGGTAAAAAACAAACCTTTTCATTTTTGCCAGCGGAAGAGAATGAGAATGAGAAATTAGCAGTAATTATTCATTCTTCTGGAAGTACAGGAAAACCAAAAGGTGCTTGTATTGCTGCAAAAGCATTGATTAATAATTGGAAAGGGAAGCTAAGAGGGTTGCCAAAAATTACCGTTTTAATGTCTCCGTTTAATCATTTCATGGGAAGAGGCGATTTGTATTCTTCGCTGAGGATTGGTGTAACGGCTTATTTCACATTGATGCCTGACATGTCCACTTTATTTGAAGATATTCGTTTAGTCAGACCGACGAGTTTAGGATTTTTTCCACGAGTTTTTGAACTAATTCACCAACATTTTCAAAATGAAGTCACTCGTCGTTTACAATCAAATAAAGATAATCGAGCAGCGATAGAAACAGCAGTCAAAGCCGAAATGAAATCGACTTACCTTGGCGACCGCTTACTCTTAGGTACAGTTGGTTCTGCGCCAACTTCGCTTAAAGTCAAAAAATTCATGGTTGAATGTTTTGATATTTTGCTCATCGAAGGTTATGGAAACACGGAAACAGGAAGTGGTGGCTTGGCATTTGACGGCAAAATAAATCGAGAAGTTGTCGTTGATTACAAATTAGCAGACGTTCCCGAATTAGGTTATTATACGACTGACAAACCTTTTCCAAGAGGTGAATTGTGTGTAAAAACGAAGTACGGAATCACTAAATATTACAAACAACCCAAAGCTACCGCAGGACTTTTGGATGAAGATGGTTATAATTTGACAGGCGATATCGTGGAAGAACGTGCGCCAGACGAAATTGTAATCATTGATAGAAGAAAAGATGTTTTAAAATTATCACAAGGCGAATATGTCGCTGTTGGCCCATTAGGTAAGGCTTTTGAAGGCGGAAGTGCAGTTATTCATCAGATTTATGTTTATGGAAATAGCTTGCGTTCTTACTTATTAGCGGTGATTGTTCCAGAAATGGAAGTGGTTCACAAGTTATTAGGCGATAATGTCACCGAACGAAAATTAAAGAATTTAATTCGAGATGAGTTGCAGCGAGTTGGTCAAAAGGAAGAACTCCGAAGTTTTGAAATTCCACGAGATTTTATTATTGAAAACGAAAAATTCAATCAATCAAATGGTTTACTTTCGGCGGTTCGTAAATATCTCCGACCTGCGATTAAACGCAAATATGGTGCAGCTTTGGAAGCCATGTACGAAGAACATGACCAAATTCAAGAAGCGGAAATCAACGCTTTAAAAGACCCAAATTCTACCTTAACAACCGTAGAGAAACTCGTCAAATTATTAGAAGGTAACTTAGGTTATAAAGGTTTTGAAACG
>CAZMEH010000045.1:0-8615 GCA_964564885.1 uncultured Saprospiraceae bacterium
TAAAACCTACCGAGATGGAGGATTATTAATTGGTGCAGATACAATTGAATCAGCACATCGTTTTGTTTTACAGAAAAGAATGAAGTAATCAGGGCAAAACGGACTAAAAAAGGCGGACAAGCCGTGGCTAACCTTAGGGTTTTCTATCTGAACTTGTTTAAATAAGTTCATCATGTTTTGGCGATTATTATTGACAATAATACATTGTTTTATTTTATATACAAAAGAGCTTATTCCCATTTAAATGAAATAAGCTCTTTCCTTTTATCTCTCAGCGAAGCGGTCTCTCCGTAAACAAAGTGAAACGATCTCACACCTGACAGTGAAGCAATCTCTAAAACACAGGACAGCCACGACCTCGTTCAATATCACCAAATTGAAAGACCAAAGACAATTCATAAGCACCTCTTGAACTTGATGCTGGCGTCAATGACGAGAAGTTATAATCATAGCTTAAACCAAGACTTATTGTTTTATAATCCAGTCTTCCAACGAATATTTGCGCATCATTGAAACGGTGAATTGTCCCAACGGTCAAAGCCACCTCTCCGCCATTATCATAGTAACTTTTAATTAAATTATATCTAACCATTGCGCCAATATTTGTTTCATTGAAAGGGCCTTGATTTAAAATTACACCTTGTAAAATCAATGAAAATTGGTCATTCAATGGAAAACTTCCACCTGCGTAAAAGGTTAGTTTGCGCTCTAATGGATCTTTTGTATTTCTGACGAAACTGATATTGGGACGATTGATATGAAACATAGCTAGACCAATATATGCGCTTGTTTGCTCATCCTTTATCAGAGAATAGGCGACACCTACTGAACCTTCTATATACGAAACTTGCTGATTATCAATTACTTCTCCACTTGGAAGGTTAATATTGAAAATAGAACCGTCGTATTGACTATTAAAAGATAATGAACTATTGATACTTCTTTGTGCTGCGCCAAATTGACCGCCAACAGAAATAAAACTACTTCCTTCATCATCCAAACCTTTATGAAACGCACCCGTTAAATAAACTTGTGGATTTGTAAAATTAGCATTTCCCGCTTCATTATTCACAAAACTAATTCCTGCACCAATCGCATTATTATAACCAGAATTAAAACGACCTTCTACGCCACCTTGTGTAGAAATATAAGGTACGGTGACACTTTTCCATTGCTGTCGATATTGTGCCGTTGCTTTCAATTTATAATTAGATAAACCCGTTAACGCAGGATTAAGCGACATTGGAGAAGCGTAAAACTGTGAGAAATGTCCATCTTGGGCGTTCAGTTGTATTATTACAAAAATGAAAATCAGCGTTAATAGTTGTTTCATGTTTTTATTTTTGGCGGCACACGATGAACGGTTGACGGTAGACGGCTGACGGTAGACGGCTAACGGAGCAGCAAATATTTGCCATATCGTTTACGTCTACCATCTACCGTTTGCCGTCAACCGTCAACCGTTCGCCGTTCATTCTTATCTAATTAGCATAAAGTTGCCTTTCTTTAAAATAACGTTACCATTAATTGGACAGCGAGCAGTCACTTGATAAATGTAAACACCTTCATCTACAGGTTGTCTGTTAAATGTTCCGTCCCAGCCAGTGTCAATGTCATTTGGAGTAAAGTTGCCCCAATTGAATATTTCTTCGCCCCATTGATTGTAGATTCTGTATTCCAATATCCTTTCCAAAGCTGTACTACGGACGTAGTAAATATCATTCACACCATCACCATTTGGTGAAAACGCTTCTGGTAAACCAATCAAGGTTTCATCACAAGAATTTTGAACAATAACATTAATGGTTGATGTATTTTCACAACCTAACCCAGTTTGATAAATTACCGTATATGTAGTATTGGTGTCTGGTTCAACAAATGGCATTGAACAATCCAAACAGGAGATATTACCAGTATTTGGTGACCATTGATAAGTGTACTGTTCTGGACCATCAGCTAGTGAAACAGATTGACCTGAAACAACGACCAAGTTTGGCAATAAACCAATATCTGGCGTTTCTTCTACAAATACAGTTACGAAAGCGGTATCATTTAAACAACCTTCTAGCGTTCCTATAATTTCATAAACCGTTGTTTCGGTTGGAAATGCTACTGGCGTAAAGCTACTTGAGTCGGATATAGTTTCGGATGGCGACCAAATTACATTTTGCGCTAAACCTACTATTTGCATTTCTGCAAAATCGCCTGCGCAAATCGTTGTATCTGTCCCACTTATAGAAGCTTGTGTTTCTACAAAAACAATCATTGAATCGACAATAGTACAAAGGTCATTTGTAATCGTTGCGGTATAAGTTGTTGTTTCATTAGGTGAAGCCATCGGATTGAAAATCAAAGGATTATCTAAATCGGTCAAAGGCGTCCAACTAATCGTTCCTATTCCTTGTGCATCTATTTGAGCAGAGTCATTCAGACAAATCACTTTATCTTCACCAGCATTTACAAAGTCTGCACTTTGAACATTTACAATAATCGTATCTGTAATCGTACAGCCATTTGCACCTGAAACGGTCACCATATAAGCAGTCGTTTCCGAAGGCATCGCAATCGGATTTGCACAGAATGTACAACTCAACTCAGCTTGTGGCGACCAAACAGGATTGTCTCCAAATGCAGTTGACAATTGATATGTATCGCCTGCGCAAATCGTTACATCTGCTCCTGCTAACATTCCGTTGTCTGTTACAACAATCACTGTAATCGAGTCATAATTGACACAACCGCCAATTCCAGTTACTTGAACATGGTAAGTCGTATTAACCGTTGGACTAGCAAATGGATTTAAACAATGTACATAGCAACTCAATCCATTATCCGTAGTATCCCAAATGTAACTCGTAATATCTACGCCACCTGTTGCGAACAATTGCGTTGTTTCGCCTTCACAAATGGTAACCGTATCGTTATTTAATCCAATATAAGGCAATTCAAAAGGTCCAACATCTAAGACCATCAAGTCCGTATCCGTACAACCATCTGTTGTGGTTACTATCAATTGATAAGTCGTTGGTGTTAATGGATTTGCAATTGGATTTGGACAAGTATCACAGGTTAATGATGCGCTAGGCGTCCATTGATAGAAGTCGGCACCAGAACCATTTAAGTAAGCAACATCATTTATACAAATGTGCTGGTCTGGTCCTGCATCAGCCGTTGGCGTTTGGAAAACCGTAATAATTTGCGTGGTATCATCTACACAACCAAAGTCAGAAGTTACCGTCAATGTCAAGTTTACATTACCTGTAATCGTTGCGATATAAGACGCCGGCAGTTGATTTGCATCATTATATGCTAAACCATCTGACCAATTCCAAGTCGCTATATTTCCAGTCAATAAACTAGAACTATCCGTAAAATTGAACGGAATATCTGTACAAATTGGCGTTGGCTGATAAGTATAATTCGCTACTGGCGTTGGTGCTACTCTGATGAAATCTGGTTTCAAAATCGTATCAGAACAATAACCACTATGGACAATCAAAGTCACATCATAAGTTCCTAATATATTGTAAAACACATTAGCAGGATTTAATGCGGTTGATTGCGGATTAGTTGCGCCTGGCAATATCCAACTCACTGAATCAATTGCTTGATTTGATGTCAAAATGCTTGTAAAGTTTACAAAGTCTTGCGTACAAACGATTTGATTATCAGAAGTAAAGTCAATCGCTAATTCATCTACTCTAATCGAGTCTGGAGAATTAAGTATTACAAAACAACCTTTACTATCTTCTATTCTCAATGTTGGATAATAAACACCGCCAACTTGATAATTATAAGTTATGGTGTCAGTATTAGCCGTATTCATATTGACTAAACTATCACCATTTCCAAGTAACCAAGTGTATTGAGCAATACTATCTCCAATAGCTGTAAAATCAATATCCTGTGGCACACAACCTGTTAATGGTGTAAACGAGAAACTTCCCGAAGGGCCATCAATCGTGATGTAATTATTCACAAGAAGCGTATCGCTACAACCTGATTGACTCATTATAATAAGCGTAACGTCATAAATCCCAGGCGTTTGATACGTATGTAATGGATTTTGTAAGATAGAAGTATCACCATCGCCAAATGTCCAATGCCATGAAACTGCATTCGCTGATTGGTCAATGAAGTTGATATCTTGAACAATACAAGGACCATAAGTCGTGTCTGCTGAGAAATTCGCTAACGGATTAGCAACTATGATTTCTTTGCAAATCACATCTTGACAACCGAATTGGTCAAATACCGTTAAGCAAACCGTAAAGGTATCTTCTGTTGCAAAAGCATACGTTGGATTTGTTGTCGTGTCGGTGTTTCCATCTCCAAAGTTCCAACTGTAAGTGATGTTTGAACCTGTTGAAAGATTTGCAAACGAAACCGCTTGACCTGTACAGACAAATGTATCACTTAGTGTAAAGGCTGGTATTGGAAGCGGATAAACCACAACCGATTGTGTTAATGTAGTTGTACAACCAAAGTCTGAAACGGTGGTCAAATTCACATTAAAAGTATCCGCAACATTATATAAAAACGTTGTCGTTGTTGTATTTGTATCTGTTGCGCCCATGTGGTCAAAATTCCAAAATAGGCTATCAATTGTTCCACTGAAAATACTAGAACCATCCGTGAATGTTACCGTTTGAGGAACACAAGTCGAATCTGGTGTTGCTACAAATGCCGTTACTGGATTTGGTGCAATTTTGATAAAGTCCGTTTTCGTGATAGAATCCAAACAGAAACCATTTCCAACAATCAGAGTCACATCGTAATCGCCAACCATACTATAAGGTATGCTTGGATTTAATTGTGTTGATGTTAAAACATCTGCACCTTCAAACCTCCAAAGCACGCTATCAATCGGAAATGAGGTTAGCAATTGACTGGTAAATTGAATTGTTCCATTCTCACAAAGTAATGTATCACTTGATAAAAAGTCTACATCAAATGGTGTAATAGTTACGGTATCCATTGCCAAAATACGTTCACAACCTGCCGAATCTCTAATGAGTAGCATTGGAAAGAAAGTACCTGCGCTATAAGTATGTGTTACGATTTCAGTGTTTGGTAAAGTTATAATATCGTGAACGGTGCTGTCTCCATCTCCGTACATGATGACAAATTCGTCAACACTACTCGTTTCAATGGTAAAGCTAATATCTAAAGGTTCACAACCAACTAATGGCGAAACTGAATATTCAGCCAAAGGTCCATCAAGCCATAAATAATCTGCTCTAAACATCGTATCAATACAACCCGAAGCACTCGTTACTATCAATTCTACATCGTATAAATCTGGAATAGTTAGTGTGAAACTTGGAATTTCTAAAGTAGAAGAATCAACCGCTATTGTATCACTATTGTAAACATACCATTGATAACTCACTTCATTTACAGAGTTATTATTGAATGTAAAGGTCGCTGGTGGACAAATTTCATAAGTCGAAACTGCAATGAAGCTTGCCACTGGATTTCCAACAATAACTTGGTGACAAACAACATTTTGACAACCAAATTCATCAAATACAGTCAAGCAAACATCAAATGTACCTTCTATTGCAAAAGCATAAGTCGGATTGATTGTCGTGTCCGTATTTCCATCTCCGAAGTCCCAACTGTAAGTTATATTTGAACCTGTTGACAAATTAGTAAATGAAAACGCTTGACCTGTACAAGCGAATGTATCACTTAATGTAAAGCTCGGCACTGGAAGCGGATAAACAATAACTGGCTGCGTTAATGTTGTGGCACAACCAAGGTTTGAAACGGCTGTCAAACTAATATTAAACGTATCTGCAACATCATATAAAAATGTTGTCGTTGTTGTATTTGTGTCTGCTGCGCCCATGTGGTCAAAGTTCCAGAATAAGCTGTCGATTGTTCCACTGAAAATGCTTGAACCATTTGCGAACGTTACCGTCTGAGGAACACAAGTAGAATCTGGTGTTGCTGTAAATGCGGTTACTGGACTTGGTGCAACTTTAATCAAATCTGTTTTGGTTAAAGAATCTAAACAGAAACCATTTCCAACAATCAAAGTCACGTCATAATCTCCTAATGTGCTATAAGGAATATTGGGATTTAAATCTGTTGATGTTAAAACGTCTGCACCTTCAAATCTCCAAAGCACGCTACTCACAGGTAATGTAGAAAGGATTTGACTGGTAAACTGAATCGCTCCATTTTCACAAATCAATGTATCACTTGCTATAAAATCTACATTGAATGACGTAATATCAACCGCATCCATTGGAAGAGTTCGTTCACAACCTCCTGCATCTCGAATGATTAGCATCGGATTGAAAACGCCTGCGCTATAAGTATGTGTTATAATTTCCGTATTCGGTGCAGTTGTAATATCATGAACCGTGCTGTCTCCGTCGCCATACATGATGACAAATTCGTCAACACTAGTCGTTTCAATGGTGAAGCTAATAATTAAAGGTTCACACCCATCGACTGGTGTAATGGTGTAATTTGCAATTGGTCCATCCAAATGCAAATAATCGGCTCTAAGCATTGTGTCAGTACAACCCGACATACTCGTTACTATCAATTCTACATCATAGAAATCTGGAACAGTTAATGTAAAATCAGGCACTTCTAAAGTAGAAGAATCAACTGCTATCGTATCACTATTATAAACATACCATTGATAACTAACGCCATTTATAGAATTATTATTAAATGTAAATGTGGCTGGCGGACAAATTTCATACACTGAGTTTGCCGTAAAATCAGCGATTGAATTGATAACAATAATGCTTTGAGTTAAAGTGGAAGAACAACTCAATGTATCAAAAACGGTTAATGTTACCAAAAATGTATCTTCTGTAGAATAGGTGTGAATCGGATTAATTGCATTACTTGTATTTCCATCTCCGAAATCCCAAAGATACGTTGGACTAATTCCTGTTGAGTTATTTGTAAAAACAACACCTTGTCCAGTACACGCAAATGTATCTGAAACCGAGAAACTAGGAATTGGTTGAGCGAAAATATTAATCGTATCAATTGCTTCCGTTGTTGTACATCCAAAAGAATTGGTTGTTCTCAACGTTACAATAAATGCACCTACTGTATTATATGTATTAGAGGAATTCGGCGTAATAGCTGTATTTCCATCTCCAAAATCCCATAAGTAATCCGTAATTGTACCATGCGAAGTCGTTGAACTATTTGTAAAATTAATCGCTAATGGCGGACAACCTGCTTCGAGTGAAGCATTTCCTGCTGGCGTAACATCGGACGAAATAATTTCTTGTCGCATCGTATCTGTACAGCCGTAAATATCTGTAATGACTAAGGTAATCGTATCAGTTGTAGCAAATGAATAACTAAAAGTAGGATTCGCACCCGTTGAAGTCGCAGGCATTGCATCAGGTGCAAACCATTGATAAGTATCAACATAAGTCGAAGAATCACTATTCGTTATTATTGTAAATGGATAACAGTCGCTTGAATTATTCACTGTGAACCTTGCCTGTGGATCGGTTACTCGAACTGTATCAGCGACATTTAACAGAATTCTAGTACAACCATCTGCATCTGTTATGGATAATTTTGGCAAATAATTCCCTGGGACTAAATATGTTTTAGCATATCTAAATGTATCTCCTGTTGTAAATGTATTAATGTTTGGAATAGGAATAACTTGACCGTCTCCAAAGTCAATAGACCCAACATCCGCTAATTCTGCTGTTACAACAAAATCAACATTAAATGGCTGACAACCTTCTAATGGAGAATAACTAAATGTTCCCAAAGGACCATTAATAAGAATATGATCGATTCTTGTCAATGTATCTTTACAACCAGATGAACTGGTTACAATTAAAGAAACATCAAAACTACCTGGAACTGAATATACCGTAAGTGGTTCTTGAGTATTCGGCATTGAGCCATTTCCTAAGTCCCATTCCCAACTGATGGCATTAACAGAAGAGTCTGAAAAACCTGTAATCAATGGAGGACAAGAAGAATAAGTAACATCCGCTGCAAAGTTGGCGAGAGGATTTCCAACAACAATCGAACGGCAAAATATACTATCACAACCATTTTCATCCGTTACCGTCAAACATATATCAAAGGTATCTTCTGTTGCATAATCATGTGAAGGATTAACCGCTGTTGAAGTATTTCCATCACCGAAATCCCAAGCATGTGTAATGTTTCTTCCCGTTGAAGAACTATTAAAACTGAGGTTTTGTTCCGTACAAACAAACGTATCACTAATTTCAAAATAAGCAATTGGCTTAGATGGTATCATCGTCACAGATTGTATATCTACACAGCCTAAGTCATTCGTTGCCCTCAAAAAGACGGTATGTGCTCCGTGTCCAATTGGCGCAGTTGGATAAGTATGGCTAATATTCTGAGTCGTATCGTAAAATACGGTTCCATCTCCCAAGCTCCAATCCCATTGCACTAAGTTTCCTAAAAAGGTCGTACTGGTGTCTGTAAAATTAATGGAAAGCGGCGCACAACCAACGGTTGTGTCTGGAGAAAACCCTGCAAATACATCTGAAACAGATATATCATTAGTCATTATAATTGTATCTCGACAACCATAAATCCCTGTTACCACTAATTCAATCGTATCAAAAATC
>CAZMEH010000046.1:0-2626 GCA_964564885.1 uncultured Saprospiraceae bacterium
ATCTTTAATTAAATATTTAAAAAATTATAGTACAATAGCATCGCTAATCGCATCGCCATTCGCCTCTTCTTCATATGGATAAAATATAAATTCTGACATCGTTTCATCTATTACAAAAATACAAACAAAATCTTCTGGCGATTTATAGATTTCTCTAAAGCCGTCTAAATTTTCTCTACTAATGATGTTTTTAGTCACCATTTCTTCCAATGTAGAAGCATTGAAAGACCAATTGGTTTTCGTTTTTTCTCTATCCACCAACTCTATTCCCATATTCAACGCATAACGATGCGCAACGAATATTGGATAATTAGAAACGCCTTCATTGAAAATAGTTTGAGCAGCATCTCTAAGCAATTCCCCAAGCGTTTTTATATCCGCTTCGAGCATTTTTAATTTTACTTCTTTATTATCCATTTGTTATCTATAAATTATTCTTTTTAAAGTTAGTAGTCAGACGACTTTAAGTCGTCTGACTACTGTAGTATTTTTTCAGAGAACCAATTAAATCAATTCCAGCAAAGCGACATTTTCAATATGATAAGTATGCGGAAACATATCAACAGGCTGCATTTTCACAACTCTGTATTTCTCTTTCATGAGGAATAAGTCTCTTGCTTGCGTTGCAGGATTACAACTCACATATATAATACGAGGTGAAGCCAATTCCAGCAACAATTCAAGCGCTGCGGGATGCATTCCTGCCCTAGGCGGGTCAGTAATCACCAAATCTGGCTTACCGTGTTTTTCTTCGAATTCATCCGAAAGAATGTCTTTCACATCGCCTGCGTAAAACGTCACATTATCAATATCGTTAAGCTCCGCATTGATTTTTGCATCTTCAATAGCCGCTTCAATTTCCTCAATACCGACAACGTGTTTACAATCCTTAGCGACATATGAAGCAATACTTCCGATACCTGTATATAAATCGTAAACATTTTCATCACCTTTCAATTCCGCAAATTCTACTACTTTGTCAAACAACGTTACAGCTTGATAACTGTTTGTTTGAAAGAATGATTTTGGGCCAATACGGAAACTGACATCGCCTAGATTCTCCGTAATGAAATTCTCTCCTTTATATAATTTGATATCCAAATCAAGGATGAAATCATTCTTCTTAGAATTGATAACATACATCAAAGACGTGATTTGTGGAAATTGCTCATCCAACATATTAAGGACTTTCTCAATCGCCTCTTTATCATTGTAGAAGCAACTCAAAATCACCATAATATCACCTGTCGTCGCCATGCGCATGATGACATTTCGAAGCAAACCTTTTTCATCTCGAATGTCATAAAATGAAATATCGTTATCCATTGCAAATTTCTGCAACGTATTTCGGATATCGTTTGACGGGTTAGGTTGTAAAAAACAGTGATTGATATCAATGATTTTACTATAACCGCCAGAAGCATGAAAACCCAATGCCCTTCTTTCAAACTCCTCTTCGGACTTAACCTCTTCTTCGGTCAACCAACGTCGATTAGAAAAAGTATATTCTAGTTTATTTCTATAATATTGAGTCACTTTTGCAGGAACGATTGGATCTAAAATCTCTTCGATTTCTAGCTTTGCAATACGTTCCATCGCATCCTTAACCGTTTGATGCTTGTGATGCAATTGCGTTTCGTAAGCCAAATTTTGCCAAGAACAGCCACCGCATTGCGAGAAGTGTTCACAAAAAGGTTCTATTCTATCTGGTGATTTCTGATGAAATTCAGTGACGATACCAATATCAAAACCTTTCTTGCGCTTAGTGACTTGTACATCGACGACATCGCCTGGTACTGCACCTTCTACAAAAACTACTTTTTCATTATGTCGACCGACTGCACGACCTTTGTCCGCAATTCCTGTTATTTCAACATTCTCTATTACTTTACGCTGTTTTCTTCTTCTGCCCATTCCTGTTTAAATTCTTTTTCTACGTTCAAATGCAAAAATAACCAAATAGCTTTGCTTTTTTTGATAAATATGGAAAAGATAGAATATTGGAATAGTGGAACGATGGAATATTGGAAACAAAACCTAATTCTATTGGTCAAATATTTTAATAAAAATAGCATTTCACAATAAAACTTGATACAAAATGTATTAAATCTTAACAGATTGTTTAATTTCACACTACGAAGTGTTTAAAACCTTGGTATGTAGTAGTGCTTTATAGTTCTACGCCACTATAAAAAAATAGAATCACTAAAAATATAAAACCTCAGAACAGTTAAATAAATTTATAAAAAAAGACCTATTTTTATATAAAAAAAACATGAATAAATATCCATTAGGAATTCAAACATTTGAAAAAATTATCAATAAAAATCTACTTTATATTGATAAAACTAAAGATATTTATCACCTAACTGAATTAGGTGGATACTATTTCTATGCACGTCCTCGAAGATTTGGAAAGTCTTTAATGTTATCTACAATCAAATCACTATACCAAGGAAAGAAAGAGTTATTTAAAGGACTTTGGATTGAAAACAAATGGGATTGGTCAAAAACTAATCCAGTTATACATATTGGTTTCAGTGGAATTGGTCATCGAGAATTAGGATTAGAAGAAGCTATTTCTAAAGAATTAGATTTAATTGCAAATGAGCATAATATCTCATAG
>CAZMEH010000047.1:0-5626 GCA_964564885.1 uncultured Saprospiraceae bacterium
GAGAGTCGAGCTCCGAAACACTAGCGTCTAAGTCTAGTTGCGTTGCGTTGCCAGTTAGCATAGACAGGCATTTTTTGATTGATTATGTTTATAATATATTTTTGAAATTTGAAAAGTTGCGAAAGTTTGAATTCAGTCATTATACTTAGAACTTGTTTAAGAGTAGACTTATTATTACTTACCTTTATTCGTATTATTTACCTTTTAGTGAAGAGACATAAATAACTTCGACCTTTATGCGACCTTATTTATCTCTCTTCACTTAATCAAATTTACCAATGAAAGCTATCAAATTATTTATCCTTTTCTTTATTCCGTTATTAATTGCCTGCAATCAAAAAGACAATACTACAGCAAGCGTAGAAGGAGGCGTACGACACGTTGTTTTATTTAAATTACAAGACAGTACTTCTACTAAAGCCTTGGAAGAAATAAAGCAATTCACAACGCCGTTAGCGAAAATAGAAGTAGTAAAGGATTTTGAATTTGGTATAAATACAAGTCCTGAAGGATTAGATAAAGGATTTAATTACTCTTTAATCATGAAGTTTGACACCGAATATGATAGAGATAGCGTTTATTTATCGCATCCTATACATCTAGAATTCGTTAAAAATATCCAGCTTCATATCACTGATGTCATTGTCTTTGATTTGAATACTGCTGAATAATAATCGTTTAATATCGTTAATACTTTAGTTCTCTGAAAATTTTTACAAAAATGAGTTTTGCTATTTCATCGAGTGTGCGCTTGCCTCTTTGTTTTTCAATAAGTTAGAACAATGGGGCAAGCCCGCATTGGATGAAATAGTAGAAATTTATCTCACAAGGATTAACAGAGTAATTCTCAAAGAACCAATATTTTTAAACCTCAACTAATACTTTTTCATGAAACAGCTATTTTTTATAACCATTTTCAGTATTACATCACTTACTTGCTTTCAGTTAAATGCTCAGCAATTAACGATCGGCGGAATGGAAGGGCAGGTGCTTTTCATAGGAATTTCCAATAATATCGAATACAGTCATCCGAATTATTCAAGGGTGAAAATGACTTTAATTAATGACAATTGCCGTTTTATAAAAAATAACTGTTCTTGTTCAAAAGAAGGAAGTACAATACTTTTGGTTAGCGATACTTTAAATAATCTGATTGATAGTTTTACGCTTACGATAAAAAGAGTTGAAGTTTTTGGAGTATTTTTCAAATTGAAAGATGGCTCTTTAATTAAGCCAAGTAAACGTATTTCAAAGCAACAAATACAACAGTTCAAATCTCTTTATTGCGCTTATAATGTACCTTGGATAAATTTGCCTGTTCATGCGTTTGATTTTACTTTAGTGCAAAATGATGAAGTTTTTTCATTTACTATTTTAAAAGATAGAATACCTAACGAGATGAAATCTCTCCTTCCTAAAATCGAAAAAGGTGCAAAAATATATATTGATACAATTAAAATAAGAACACCTACAGATGATGGAAACAGTATTCTTGAAACATTTGATTTAAATGTCAATTAAATTATAACTTATTCTAATTGTTTTTTACAATACCATCATCTTATCTTATATTCGTTCAACTGTTTTACCCGAAGATTAAAATGAATAGAGATGACAATTATACAATTAGAATATATTATAGCCGTTGACACACATAAAAACTTTGCAGAAGCGGCTCAAAGTTGCTTTGTTTCTCAGCCTGCACTGAGTATGCAAATCAAAAAAATTGAAGAACAACTCGGCATTTTAATTTTTGATAGAAGTAAGAAACCTGTTCTAACGACTGATATTGGTAGACTTATTATTCAACAAGCTAGAGAAGCTATCCGTCAAGTTTATCGTATTAATGAAATTATAGACAATCAAAAAGGTGAAATCGGTGGTGAATTGCGTATTGGGATTATTCCAACATTGAGTCCTTACTTGTTGCCATTGTTCATTACGAAGTTTATGAAAAAATATCCTAGCGTCAAGTTAGTGATAGAAGAATTGCTCACCGATGTCATTGTTCAAAAACTAAATAATGACTTGTTAGATGTAGGTATTTTAGTTTCTCCGCTCAACGAAAAAAGTCTGATTGAAATACCTTTGTTCTATGAACCATTTGTGGTTTATGCTTCAAAAACACATCCGTTCGCTAAACGTACTAAAATCAATGCAGATGAATTAAGTTTTGGCGAAATGTGGGTACTTAATGAAGGACATTGTTTTCGTACTCAAACAATCAATCTTTGTTCTGATAGAATTTCGGAAACAAAGGGGCAATTATATTTTGAAAGCGGTAGCCTCGAAACACTCAAGCGAATTGTTGAGCATCAAAACGGTTATACTTTATTGCCAGAATTGGCAACTTATGGTATGGAAACATCAAAATCTAGGTTTGTTAAACCGTTTCAAGATCCGCAACCTGTTCGAGAAATTAGCTTGGCAACCCATCGTAGCTTTATGAAACAAAAGTTAATCGAAGTGTTTAAAGAAGAAATTTTAGCTAATATACCAAAGGCTCTAAAAAAGAAAACTAAAGGTAAAGTCGTTAATTGGCGATAACTGGATTTTAATTGAAAATTAGGAATGGTTTTTAATTTCCTATGTGTTTTATTTGAAATTGAATTAAAAATTGACCGTTCGCCGTTCGCCAAGGAAAATAATTTGTAACGAAATGAGATTTTTGTGTTATTAAATTATACAAATTAATACGATAAAATAAATAGTAGTTTGAATAAGCAGCACTGGACATACATGAGCTCAAAAGGACGGAGAACGCAAATTGCGATGTTTCATAATACCGTTAATGGTAATCTTTTGATCTCTTGTGGAAACGATATAGCACTTGCTGAGTTTGACGTCTTGGACAATAAAAGTTTTTCATTTTTCTTCAATGAAGAATTATTGCGCATTGATATTATCAAAGAAGGCAATCAGTTTTCTTATAAATTTGAGTCTGATAAAGAAGCAGATACACCGCTCAACAGAGAACGAGCAGTGGAAAAAAAGAAGAGACGAAAAACTAATCACCTTGGTTTAATCATGGCTTTTGTATTTATTGTACTATCTGGTTTGATTATATCTGGGTTTATTTTCTTCCATCAGAAACATCTTAAAAAAGTGCGATATGCCGATGGTATTTTTACAACAGGTACTATTCTTGTCACGAAAACACCTTATAGTTTTGCGTTAAGTTATGTTTATGGGACAACGACTAAGACCATTTTTAGAGATATAGAATATTACGAGAAACGCAATCCGATTAGTCCAAATGGTTTGCCATTCTATCAAAATGATGAATTTAAAGTCTTGTACGCCAGAGAACATCCAAATAATCACGAAATTCAATACGATAATCCAACGGACAAACAAGTCATTCGTTATCAAAATAGAGTGGAGAATATTCATTTCAAAAATAATCCTTCCATCAGTGATACACTTTATTGTAATTGCTTAGTACAATCGGCTTATGATTTAAAAGGGCTTGAAGGTTATGCTGATTTTACGTTTCAAAAGACTGCCCCTTCACGCAATAAGCAGCATAATATCAAAACTTACTTAGAGTTTATCAATGCTGCTGCTTATCGAAAAAAGGCTAAAATTTGTGAATCTGACCAAATGAGGCGCAAGGCTGAAAGAGAAATAATACCATCGTTAGAGAAGTAGAGCAAACAGACTGTTCGCTCTACTTTTACTTTATAATTTGTAAATAATCATTATTTTTTGCTAAAATATATGCTGTTTCATTTCCAATTTTAATCGGCTGAATCCTACGAACTTGACCTTTTATTCTCATTGAACCAATTGGAGAAACGTTCATTTTTCCATTTTGTCCAAATGATAAAATGTTTCCATAGTTATTATCATAACGTCCCATTTCGATGTTACACTCGTAGAAGTTTCCGCCAAGCATCACTTCCTTTGTTCCATTTCCATCAAAATCGCCAATATGTACACTTTCTAAAGTTGACCATTGCAATTCGCTCGGCAAATCATGCGCTTTAAACTGCATATCTCCTATGTTTTCATAGTAAACACTTTGCAAGGTATTTGCAGAAAGTACTTTTGATTTCTTGATTTTATCCGCACCAAACAACTCATTGATACTTGCACCAGCAAAGTCTTTAGCATAGATATATTTTTTCTTTAAAGAAACCAATTGAGTTGTTAATTCTTTATGATTTGCAAACGGAATTTCACGACCATCCAAGTAATAAGTCAATATTTGTTCAACCTGTTTATTATCATCAAAATCATTGACATATAACTTTAAAGGCTGTTCTACTGTTGGTTTTAATTTCGCATTCGAACCTAAATTTCCTGCTAAAATATCCATATCGCCATCACCGTCAAAATCATATGGTGTCGCAAAATTCCACCAGCCCTTGTCGTCGTTGATGGTTTTCTTTTTGAATTTACCTTTATTATTAATGAAAATAGTAATCGCATCCCATTCCATCGCTAGAACTAAATCCATATCGCCATCGCCATCAATGTCAGCCCAGTTTCCGTCTTTTACTAATCCAACTTGTTCTAATTTTTCATCTTGAACGGGCTTGAAATTACCTTTTCCATCATTCTCTAATAAATAAGAACTTGGCGTAATTCCATATTGCCAAGGCACCGCACGACCGCCAAAAAACAAATCTATATCACCGTCTTGGTCAAAATCAGCAGGTAAAACACATGAAGCGGTCATATAAATATTAGGAATATTTTTCTTTATGAAATTGCCATTTCCGTCGTTGAAATAAATTTGCTGCTCTAATGCTGGTGCTGTTCCACGATATTCATTTCCTCCTGTTGCGACTACAATGTCTAAATCATTATCATTATCAACATCCACCATTTTAGCATCAATGTCTTCTGAAACGTTGTTTTCTGTCATTGATAATGGCGTTTTATTTTCAAATTTACCATTTGAATTTTGAATATATAACGCGCTATTTTCACGTTTTGCAGAACCAATAAAAATATCCTCCAAACCATCACCATTGACATCACCAACTGCTAAAGCTGGCCCTTCTGACGATGTCATATGAGGAATTAATCGCTCCCTATTAAATTCTACAAAAGGGTTTTCTTTATGAAAATGCCCTAAACCAACCGCTTTTGTAATATCAACAAAGTCTTTTTCTGATGCTGATTTTCTTTTTAATGTATTGAAATCAAATTTCGGCAAGCCTGCTTTCCATTCCAATTTCATTGGTTTATCATAATCAACATTCGTTAATTCCTGATAAGTATTATCGCTCCAAATAACGATTACTTTATCCACTTTATCAACATTACCAACACCAATATGCAGACCTGTTGCCACTGAAGATTGAAAACCTCGACTTAGGAAGTTTTCAAAAACCAATCGTTCATCACCTTTGTAAACAATCGCTTTTGCACCAATCGCATTAATGTTTTTGCTCGGTCCTTTTAATTCTAATGTTAAGGAAGCAGCTACGTTTTTAGCTTTAGTATTCCCTAAATTTTCGTAAATAAATGGCTCACTTTCAATATTATTTGTAACAATATCCAAATCTCCATCATTGTCTAAGTCTGCATAAACCGCACCTGTTGAGTAAGAATCTTCATTCCCGTCAATCAATTGTGACATATCAGCAAATTTCAAATCCTTTGTGTTTTTAAA
>CAZMEH010000048.1:0-7963 GCA_964564885.1 uncultured Saprospiraceae bacterium
TTGGTAACCAAAAATCCTGCATTATAATTGTAGAATTTATTTATTTATTTTTCATTCCTAATAATATTTATTTAAACCTTATAAATATTACTATATTTTTCTTTTGCATAATC
Source organism: uncultured Saprospiraceae bacterium (assembly GCA_964564885.1). Lineage (GTDB taxonomy): Bacteria > Bacteroidota > Bacteroidia > Chitinophagales > Saprospiraceae > CAKZLL01. Next base: position 114 of record CAZMEH010000048.1, read on the forward strand.
CATGAAATACTTAAAATTCAATGGTTCGCCAGTTACTTTAATACATAATTGCTCCGCAGTATAGAAACGACCATGTTGATGAATATTCGTTCTCAACCAATCTAAAAGTGATTGTGTGTTTCCAGCTTCAATTTCTGTAGTCAAGTTTGGAATATCTTTTTCCGCTTGCTGATAAAATTGCGCGGCATAAAAACTACCTAGCGAATAAGTAGGGAAATAACCAAAACTACCATGCGACCAGTGAATATCTTGTAAAATTCCATGATTATCATCTGGGACATCAATACCTAAGTATTCTTTATATTTTGCATTCCAAACCTCATTCAAATCATCGACTTCGAGCGTACCTTCTATCAATTCTTTCTCCAATTCGTAACGAATCAAAACATGGAAATGATAATACAATTCATCACTTTCTGTTCTAATAAAACCTGGTTCTACTTTATTAACGCCGTTATAAAAATCAGTTAAAGGTACATCAGATAGGTTTTCAGGAAATACATTTTGAAGATTTGTATAACGAGATTTCCAAAATTCTAAACCACGTCCGACATTATTTTCCCAAAGTCTAGACTGCGATTCGTGCATGCCCAAAGAGTTATATTTACCGCAGGGTAAACCATATTGCTCGGTTTTCAAACCTTGTTCGTAAAGTGCGTGACCGCCTTCGTGAATGGTACTCCAAAGCATGTTTGCAAAGTCATTTTCGTCCACTCGAGTCGTTACACGTACATCTTCTGGACTAAAATTAATCGAAAATGGATGCGTTGAAATGTCTTGTCGTCCACCATCGAAATCATATCCGATTTCTTTTAAGGTTTTCAATCCAAAATCCCATTGCTTGTCTTTGCTATAAAATTTCTTAAGAAAATCATTCTGAACAGGCGTTCCTTTTTCTAATTCTTTTACAAATGCTACCAGTTGAGCTTTGACATCTGCGAAAAGTGCATCAAGCACTTTTACCGTTGTACCTTTCTCGTAATGGTCAATTAAAGAGTCATATGGATGCCCTTCGTATCCCAAAAATTTCGTTTCCTCACGAGACAATTCAACGATTTCTTTGAGTGCACCTTTAAACAAACCGTAATCATTTGCTTTTCTAGCAGCAGTCCAAGCGTGATACGCATTAGAAACCGTCTTTGAACGATTTTTGACAAACTCAGTAGAGTATTTTTTATTTTTCAAGAAATTATCTCTCGACAATTCGACATTTCTAGCTTCTATTGGAGATAATTCTTCTTTTTGGTCGTTTAGTAGGTCTAGCAATTTTCCAAAAGAATCCTTAGTTGCCAAATCATGTTTAATTCCAGATAATGTTGCAATCTGCTGGCTTCTAAATCTAGCTCCTTTAGGTGGCATTTTGACTTCCTTATCCCATTGTAAAACAGCAATTGCATAACTAACGTCTGCAATTTTCTGCATTTCTGCTACATACTGTGCGTAACCTTTATTCATTTTGTATTTTATTATTGAAGTTGTTCCTACGAATTTACATTGTTTTAGCAAAAAAATAAAGAAATATTAAATTTAACTATTCTCTTAGGGTAGAAAATATTTGTTAATTAAAATACAAGGATCTTTAATAAATAAGTCAAATGACCTACAAAATCCTTTTTGCCATCACTTCTTTACCAATTTCTAATAATTTTGTCGCAGAAACTGAACCGCTTACACTATGTAGCATATTTCCCATCTCATCTAAATAAACTAAAGTAGGGTATTCTTTGACGTTATATTGCTTAGCCACTTCATAATAGTCAAATGAAACACCGTCCATTTTAACATTAATAAAGTTCTTATTATAATACTTATACACAATATCTTCCGTAAAAACGGTTTCGTCCATCACTTTACAAGGTAGACAACCAACTATATAGAAATCAATAAAGATAATTTTATTTGAATTTTTTGACTGATCTAATAAACTATAAAACGGAGGTCCTTCTTGAAACTTAACCGTTGTCGTTTTTGGTTTATTAGGTATTTTGTTTGTAGCATTACAACCACAAAGAATCAGACAAAAACTTATACCGAATACGAAGAGTGAGTTTTTCATATTTTTTTAAATTAGGTGTTACTCAATTTATTACAAAGTGAATGTTTCAAACATTCTGCCATTTTAAGTTTTAAACGAATTCAAAACAGTTTTCCTTGTACGCCAATAGTATGTTTTTGTTCTAATTCTAATAAAAAAGCTTTTCTATCTAAGCCCCAAGCAAAGCCAGTTAGTTTTCCATTTTTACCGACTACTCTATGGCAAGGCACAATTACAGCAATCGGATTGTTGCCAACGGCCTTACCAACAGCCTGAGATGCGCCTTTGGTTTTCCCTATTCTATAAGCTAGATCTGAATATGTAATTAATTTACCATAAGGAATAGTAGATAGTTGTTTCCAAATAGATTGTTCGAAATCAGTTCCTTTCAAAAATTCAACATCAATATTAAATTCTTGTAATTTTCCATCAAAATAACTTTCTAATTGTTGAATTACCTTTTGCTGAGTGATGGACATTTCTTTGATTGGTGTTTCTAATTCTTCCACTCCGTCAATGTGAATAGAGGTTAGTTTATCATTTTTGAATACTAATTCAAGTAATCCGATAGGAGATTTGTAATAGATGGAAGATGTCATGCTAACTGATTTAGGAAACAATATTAATAAAAAAACAAAGAGCTTACCCTCAATAGGATAAACTCTTTGTTTTTTTATGATCTAAATAACTAGAAAGTTAACTAAGATTAGTTAGCGTCCCAAAAAACTTTAGTAAATAAATCATCACCACCAATAGCATCATTAGCAGCGTTTACATTTACTCCATTCAATGAGTATTCCGTAACAGGATACGTAAAACGAGTTGGAGGTGTAGTACCTGCTTGAACGGCAACCTTCATAGTTGGTGCGTCATATACACGGTAAGTTGACCAACCTTCAAAACCTCTATTGTAAAGAGCCAACCACTTTTGTAAAGCAATTTTTTCTCTCCAAGTACCAGGAGCTGTATCGTAATCAACATCAGCTTGTGCCAAGTAAGTAACTGCGTCAGCACTAGTACCGCCCCATGCTTCGATGGAAGCAGTAACACCATTATTATAGTAGTCCTTTTCAGTGCTACCTACATTATATCCTCTAGCAGCTGCATCAGCCAATAAGAAAGATACTTCAGAGTAGTCAACTAAAGAAGCTGGTAAAGTTGGATCTTTTAACATATCACCTGGATGAGAGAAAGCACTATAGCTATTGTTATCGCCATATGCGCCACCGAGAGCATTACCAGCAGGGTCCAAATCAGAAAAGTAAGTACTTCTTCTTGGATCGTTCAACGCATTCATTACTTCAGTTGTTGTATTAGCTGCAACAAAATCAGAACGTCCACTTTGTACCAAAGCTTCCCATAGAGGATTGGTATTAGGTGTAGAGTTTTCATAAACTAAAGTAAAGTTATCAGCAGAAGAAGTCATTACACCACTAGCAATGGCTGTTTCTACTAAAGTCTTAGCTCTAGCATCATCCGTATCAGCAATACGAATCGCCAATTTTAACATCAAAGAGTTCGCCATTTTTTTCCAAGAATCACCATTACCACCATAAATTAGATCATAATCGCCCCAAGTAGAACCACTAAGATTTGCAACACTTGCATCTAATCTAGTTAATAAATCATCATAGATAGCAGCATCATCATCATAAGCAGGTGTTACATCGTCACTAAGTGCCTCAGAGTAAGGAATGTCACCAAATATATCTACTAAAACATGGAAAGCATAAATTTCAAGAACATCAGCCATTGCAGTTTGTCCTTTTCTTCCAGCATCAGTTAAGTTAACATCTGCCGCAATAATAGTTTTAGCTTCTCTTAAATCTCTAATAACTGTTGCATAAAGCTTATTCCAAGTTCCACCATTTACATTTCTTTCATTCAAAATGTAATTAGACTCATCAGCATAAGTTGTTTGAGCCCAGGACTGCGCCCACAGTCTAAAGTTGTTTTGATTTACATTAGTGCTAGTCATCCAGTCAAAAAGTTCGACTGTAGCATTGGCAAAAAGAGTACCCGCCTCTACTGCAACAGGATTTTTGATATCCTCGTTCAAGCTGGTTAGACCATCTTCCGTACAGGAGTAAAAGCCCAATAACAGTAAACTAAATATTAATATTTTTTTCATATCTGAATTTTTCTTTTAAACATTGAATAAGGTTTGAACAGTTCAAACTTTATTAAGCGAGTCATTTTTAGATTAGATGCTATGAAAACACAGAGTATTTTCATAGCATCTAAAAATCTAATTTAGTTCACTCACTAAAATTAGATTTCAATACTAGAATGTAACTCTAACGTTGAAACCAAGTTCTTTAACAGAAGGATAAGCACCAGACTGGTAGCCTAAAAGATTTCCTGCACTCAAACCCGCTTCAGGATCTGTATATGGAGAATTTTTGTAAATAATCCAAAGATTTCTACCTACGAAAGATATATCAACACCTTGAATAGGCATTTTAGACGTTACTGATGTAGGTAAAGAATAAGTAAAGCTCAATTCTCTTAATTTAACAAAAGAAGCATCGTGAACATGATATGCGTTAGGAGCATAAACATAACCCAATGATGAATAAACATCTGAAGCATAAAACGCAGTAGTATTTGGAGTACCATCAGAAACAGGGTTTCCGTCAGCATCAACTACATAGTCACCGTTAGCATCCGTTGATTGAACCACAGCTCCATCAATGAAAATACCACCGCCGTCAGTTGGTAAAGCTCTTACTTCATTACCATCTCTGTTTGTACCAGCAGAAATATCATAAATACCAGTTGCATAACCATACCAAGTATCTAATGAGAAGAATTGACCACCTTTTTGAGCATCAATTAAGAAACTTAAAGTAAAGTCTTTGTATCTGAAGCTATTATTGATACCACCTTTCCAATCAGGATTGATGTCACCAATTACTTCTGGAGTAGCCGTTTTTGTATATCTAACACCACCATTCCAGTGATCATAAACAATTGGATTACCACCTTCATCGTGTACATAGTTTGAGCCCCAAATAGTACCAAACGGTTGACCTACTGTTGCATTAAGTGTAATACCACCTTGTACACTTGCTAACTGCAAGTTACTTTGATCACCAAATAATTCAAGAACTTCATTTGTATTTTTAGCCCAGTTGACTGCAACATCCCAGCTAAAATCCTTTCTTCTAATAGGAGTAGCCTTTAGAGATAACTCTACACCTTGATTCTGAATATTACCAGCGTTAACAAACTCAGACAAACGACCAGTTGCTCCTGTTACAGTTACAGGAATAATTTGGTTAAAAGTATTTGAACGATAAACAGAAAGATCGAAACCTACTCTGTCAGTAAAGAAATTCATCTCAACACCTGCTTCCCAAGAAACAGTATTTTCTGGTAATAAAGCATCGTTGTTTTTTCTTGAAGGAACAGAAGATAATGATGTGCCACTGAAAGGAGTATTCAATACATAAGTATCAAGAAGACTCAAAGCGGGTGCGTCATTACCTACGTTTGCATAGTTCAATCTGAATTTACCGAAACTGATAGCAGATACATCTAGAAACTCAGAGAAGATTAAGCTTAAAGAAGCTGCCGGGTAAAAATATGCATTATTGTCAGAAGGAAGTGTTGATGAAACATCATAACGACCTGTCAAATCCAAGTATAAAAATTGATCATAGCCTAAAGTAGCTCGACCATAAAATCCATTAACACCAATTTCGTTAGCATATTCAAGTGGAGCTTCAATAGAACTCACACTATTAGCCAAAGAGTATAAACCAGGAACAACTAAACCACCATTAGTTTCAGAACGGATACTTTGTAGTCCAGATCTTCTAATGTTCAATCCAGCTAAACCACTAATATTGATTTTATCACCAAAGTATTGGTTATAGTCTAAAAATAAATCAACATTGTTTTCATAGAAACTTCTTTCATAACGCTCATACTTAGAAACGTCAACCGATCCGATAGCGATACGCTCTTCTTGCATTTCATCATATCTATCAGTAGAAACACGAGCTGTTGCATTCAACGTTTCGCTTAGTTTGTATTGTAATTGAATATTACCAAATACTCTATTTCGTCCATCCGTAGAATAGTTTTCGTAAGCATTGAAATAGTAGTTATCAAAATAATGTGGAACAGTAGAGATACTTGGATTCAATGCAGAATATGGATTCCACGAAATGTTTTTACCAGTTTGATTATAAGCGTCAAGCTGATCTGACATACTTGTACTAGTATTAGACCATTGACGGAAAGATTGATTTGGATTTCGGTTACTATAACCTGTTCCATATCTACCCTTAGCTTCTGTTGTTATGTAATTAACCGTAGAACTAACCGTAAGCGCATCATTCACATTGTAGCTACTACTAAAAGAAATCGTATTCTTTTTGATATTACTATTAGGAAGGATACCACTTTGGTCAAAGTTTGTAAAACCTAGACGGAAAGAACCAGCATCAGAAGCACCATCAATAGAGATGTTTGTATTATATGTAGTTGCTGTTTCAAAATAAGTAGTTGCATCATCGTCCGCACCAGCAGCTACAAATGGAAATTGTTGACCATAAGTACTTAACTCTGGATAGTATGAACGCCAATCGTACACTTGTAAACTTGGATCATACGCTTGCCCAAAAGAAGCATCCTCATAAACAGGAGATGTCAATTGAGGACCAGCACCGTCTCCAAAGTCAAAAGAATCTAAACCACCATTAGCATACCAACCTTGTATTGCTGAATAACCTGGTCCATATTGTTTTTGATAAGTAGGTAAAGTAGTCTTATCTACACGACCAGTAGTCATACCAGTAGAAACGGTAACACCTAAACCTTTTCTTTTAGTACCTTTCTTTGTCGTAACCAACACCACGCCGTTAGCAGCACGAGAGCCGTATAATGCAGTTGCAGCAGCACCTTTCAAAATACTAATTGACTCAACATCCTCTGGGTTGATATCCATTGCCGCATTACCAAAATCATAACCACCACGACCAGCTGACTGATTACTAGTATTAGTATTCGCATTACTAATTGGAATACCATCTACAACAAATAGTGCTTGGTTATTACCAGTTAATGACTTATAACCACGAATGATAACATTAGAAGAACCACCCATCTGGTTACTTCTTTTAATGTTAACACCTGCTACTTTACCTGAAAGAGAATTAATAAAGTTAGCATCTTTTACTTTTGTAATCTCATCTCCATCTACCTGTTGAGTAGAATAACCAAGAGATTTTTTCTCCCGCTTAACTCCAAGTGCTGTTACTACAACATCACTTGTTGTGTAACCTTCTACCAAAACAATATTAATGAGGTTTTCAGCTCCTACTGTTACTTTTTGAGTAGTGTAACCAGTATAACTAAAAACTAAACGAGTAGCTTCTTTAGGCATATCAATTGAATAATTACCTTCGGCATCTGTAACGGCACCTGTAGAGGTACCTTCAACGAGTACACTGGCACTGATTAGACCTTCGCCTGTGTCAGAGTCCGTTATTTTACCCGTAATAGTTCTTTGTGCCAATAAGAAACTTACTGACATCAAGACTATTGCGAAAATTAGTGAAAGTTTTTTCATGAAAATTATATTTGATTAGATAAAAAGGCTTTCTCCTAAAAATAAAATTGTGAAAGTTGAACAGCGATAATTTGCAGTTCAAATCGTAAAAATATTTTATGGGTTTGCCTTTTTGTTAGAATGGATTAATGACTAAATAGCTTAAATTGTATTTGCAATGTATAGCTTTTAAAGTTGATTCTTAACATCCAATTAACATCTAATTAACAAAAATATAAATTAAAATATATTTTG
>CAZMEH010000049.1:0-2401 GCA_964564885.1 uncultured Saprospiraceae bacterium
AATACTTCAGCTATTTTTATTTCGGTAGCTTTGGCTACCAAAATAAAAATGAGCTTCGTCTTGAAAATCAAGCGTTTATCAATAGTTCTTAAACAAGTTCAATGAAATACAAATAAATTGACCTAATGGTTTACCTTATTTATATTCTATTGCTTTGTACTCTAATGCAATGTTTTTAGTAGTTATCCATTACTAAAATACGAATTTTTATTGTCTACTTGAATGATTTTATTTTTATATTCGACCATAAGCCTTGTTTCATGACTTATCGCTCTGGATAAATTTTATCTCGGGCGGTAAGTCGTATTTCTTGTAGTTACAGACGTAGATTAGAGATTCATATAAATGAAACAAATGAAGATAATTTTATGAATAACTAAGACATCTTTATAAATTAAGGTTCTTTGAAAAATCTTGTGATTTTTGATAAATACTATAAGAATCATGAAATAGTTACGGAGTAGGCTACCTACTTCGTAACTAGAATTGGGCTAAAACTTGTATTTAGCATTTTTCCACGGGATTTTTCAAAGAACCGAAATTAATAAAGATTCGCTTGGTAAGTCTCTTAAGGGACTTACCAAATATTTCTCTACAAAAAATTAATAACGGAAAGAGTCAAATAGGAAGATACAGTAATATTTAACCATAGCGTCCTATTTTCTAAGAGCTTAAATTAACAGACGAGAAGTCTAGTATTAAACTCGTTCAATAATAGTAGCATAACCTTGTCCGACGCCAACACACATTGCGACCAATGCATATCGTTTATTTTGTTCATGCAATTCTAAAGCCGCAGTATGCATAATTCTCGTACCCGAAACGCCCAACGGATGACCAATCGCAATTGCACCGCCATTCGGATTAATCCTAGGATCATCATTTGCCAAACCTAATTCACGAGCGCAAGCCAAAACTTGCGCAGAAAAGGCTTCATTCAATTCCAAAATATCCATGTCTGCCAACGTCAAGCCAGCTTTTTTTAGTGCTTTACGAGCTGCGGCAACTGGACCAATTCCCATGATACGAGGCTCAACACCAACAACTGCCGAACTGACAATTCTCGCCAATGGCTTCAAATCATATTGCTTCACCGCATTTTCCGAAGCGACCAAAACAGCCGCTGCACCGTCATTCAAACCAGAAGCATTACCAGCTGTAACCGTTCCGCCATCCTTTTTGAAAGCCGTTCTTAGTTTGCCTAAAACAGCTAAAGTCGTTGTATCTCGAATGAACTCATCAGTATCAAAAATGATAGGCGATTTTTTACGCTGAGGTATTTCTACCGAAACAATTTCCTTTGCTAAGCGTCCATTATCACGAGCCTTTGTAGCTTTCATTTGCGACCAATACGCAAATTGATCTTGCTCGTCCCGAGTTAATTTATACATTTCTGCAAGATTTTCAGCAGTTACGCCCATTCCATCCGTGCCGTATAATTTGTGCATTCTTTTGTTGACAAATCGCCAACCGAAACTACTATCGTGCATTTGAGCATCCCGACCGAAGGCTTGAGAAACCTTTGAAATGACCCAAGGACCACGCGTCATATGTTCGACGCCGCCGCTGATAAACAAATCTCCATCACCTGCTTTTATCGCTCGATTTGCTTGAACAATTGCCGACATCCCAGAAGAGCAAAGGCGATTAATCGTTTCGCCAGGCACCGTCCACGGCAATCCAGCCAACAATCCAGCCATTCGGGCTACGTTTCGATTGTCCTCACCTGCTTGATTAGCGCAGCCAAAAATCACATCATCATAAGCATCTTTGGGAATATTTGAATGCCGTTCTACCAATGCCTTAATCGGAATAGCCGCTAAATCATCAGTTCTAATAGTAGAAAGTGCTCCTTTGAATTTTGCAAAAGGTGTACGAACACCGTCAATAATATATGATTGTTTCATTGAATTAATTTTGAATGTTGAATGAGCGAATTTAAAAAAACTAATAGCTAAAACGATTACATCGAAAAAATTACATTCATAATCATTTAAAAATGAGCGTATCAAAAACCTATGAATAGCGATTGTATTCGATGACTTTAACTTCATTTAACCAAAGTTCAATTTTTCCATCTTTGACACGTTTTGAATTCCGATTGGTTTCTGCCAAGTTTCCTGCTACAATCAAATCTAATAAATTCTGTAGCAATTATTTCGACTTGATAGCCTTCTTTTAAGGTACTATGATGATAAGGTGTAGGAGATAGAGTATAGCTCCGACCTGCGAAGTCTTCAAAAATTTGTAAGTTTAGTTTTCACTAGATAGTATAGACTTACAAGGTCTCGAAGACTTCGCAAGTCAGTTTTACGTACACTTTTAACTGTAGTGCCGAATACTATTATATAGAGTATTAGCCAAAAAGTTATTAGTAAAATAAGAAACAGCCTATTTTCAT
>CAZMEH010000050.1:0-4297 GCA_964564885.1 uncultured Saprospiraceae bacterium
TTAGTTGGTTCTTTGACAATTTTTGCCAGAGAAAGTATGTTATTCCATCGAATGGGTTAAAACCCATTGTTTTTCAATAACTTAGAACAATGGGCTAAAGCCACATTGAAATAAAATGCAAAAATTATCAAAGAACCAAAAAATATGATAACACAAACAAGATAGTAGATTTTTTGGAAAGTGTAATAATGAGGATTGAGATTTTATTTCCTATACCTTATAATAAAAGGAAAGAGATTAGCTATTAAAATCAATTCGTTCCATTTTCTTTGGTTGAATATTTTAGTACTTTTAACGAATACTAAGTCAATGTTTAGAAGGTATTAAAAAATATTCTATGCTCTATATTTTAAAAAAGTAACTAAAAATGGAAATCCTAGCCATCTTACTCTTTGTATTGATATTCATTTTAATATTAAAAGGCTATCCTGTGGCGTTCACGCTCGGCGGTGTTTCTGTATTATTTGGATTTGTAGTCTATTACATTAATCCAGAACTGTTTCATGCTGCAGAGTTCAACGCTTTGCCTTCTCGCTTCAAAGGCGTTATGAATAATTATGTTCTCATGGCTGTTCCGCTGTTCATTTTCATGGGAATTATGCTCGAAAAATCTGGTTTAGCGGAGAATTTACTGGAAACGATGGCGATTTTATTTGGAAAAGTACGTGGCGGTTTGGCGATTTCTGTCGTCATAGTTGGTGCATTATTGGCTGCTTCTACTGGAATAGTTGGCGCAACAGTCGTTACAATGGGTTTGATTAGTTTGCCTACGATGCTCAAACGTGGCTATCAACCAGAACTCGCAACAGGAACAATTGCCGCTGCTGGAACGCTCGGTCAAATTATTCCACCGTCAATCGTTTTGGTTTTACTGGCTGATACGATTAGTAATAGTTCGAGTACAGGCGCAGTTGATGTCGGGACAATGTTTCGAGCGGCTTTGCTTCCAGGGTTTCTATTAGTCATTTGTTATATCGTTTATATCATCGTAATTGCAAATATCAAAAAAGATATTGCGCCAGCAATGCCACAAGATGTAATTGACGAATTGATGACTAGTGATAATTTTATAATGCGAGTAATTTCTGCATTTGTATTACCATTATTACTAATCGTTGCCGTTTTAGGTTCAATCTTCGCAGGAATTGCTTCGCCTACCGAAGCCGCAGCCGTCGGCGCACTTGGCGCAACATTATTGACCATTTTACAAAGAAAATTTAGTTTTACCATCCTTAAAGATGTCATGCAGCAAACCACGCATTTGACTTCAATGGTTTTCCTAATTCTACTTGGCGCAACTACTTTTTCCTTGGTTTTCAGAACGATGGGCGGAGATACTTATCTAGTAGAATTGATTGAAGGTGCGAATCTTTCTCCGATGATGTTTTTATTAATTGTCATGTTGATGATTTTCGTTGCTGGATTTTTTATAGATTTTATTGAAATCATTTTCATCATCGTTCCAGTTGTCACGCCAATTTTTGATGCGCTCGGAATGGATATGCTTTGGGTTGGCGTTTTGATTGCCATGAATTTGCAAACTTCATTTCTGACTCCGCCATTCGGTTTCTCCCTATTCTACCTCAAAGGCGTTGCGCCCGAAGGTGTTAGCACACAAATGATTTATCGAGGAATTGTACCTTTTATTATTATACAAATCATCTTTCTTGGTTTGATTATTATGTTTCCGAATCTTTTGTATTTGGTGTAAAATTCAGATAAGTCCACAAAATAAAAAACTAAATACAGGGTTAATTTGTTGATTTTAGTAATAACTTCTCTGTGCCTTTGTGTCTCTGTGTTTCAAATTGCAAAATGTCCAGTAGTATGTTTAAGTTTACATCATTAAAGAAAAAGAAAAAATTCAACTTAGTAAATGGAAAAAGTACAGAACTATATAGAAGCAAATAAAGACCGTTTTTTAGAAGAATTATTCGAATTACTTCGAATGCCTTCCGTAAGTGCTGACCCTGCTTTTGCGGCAGATGTTCACAAAACGGCTGCTTTTATCAAAGATAAATTAGTAGCAGCAGGTGCTGATAAGGTTGAAATTTGCGAAACAGCAGGTTATCCAATCGTTTATGGTGAGAAAATGGTTGACCCAAGCTTGCCAACTGTTTTGGTTTACGGTCACTATGACGTTCAGCCAGCAGATCCGATTGAACTTTGGACGACACCGCCATTTGAGCCAACTGTCCGTAATGGAAAAGTTTATGCTCGTGGTGCTTGTGATGATAAAGGGCAAATGTATATGCACATCAAGGCGTTTGAAGCGATGATGAATAATAATGCAGTTGTTTGTAATATGAAATTTATGATTGAAGGTGAAGAAGAAGTAGGTTCTTCTAATCTTGGAATCTTTGTAGCTGCAAACAAAGAGCGTTTGGCTGCGGATGTGGTTTTGATTTCTGATACTTCCATGATTGCAAATGATGTTCCTTCGATTAGCGTTGGATTGCGTGGTTTGAGTTATGTAGAAGTGGAAGTAACTGGTCCAAATCGTGATTTACACTCAGGTGTTTACGGTGGCGCAGTAGGAAATCCAATCAACGTGTTGAGCAAAATGATTGCTTCTATGCACGATGAAAATAATCATGTTACGATTCCTGGTTTCTATGATGATGTAGCAATTGTTTCTGTGGAAGAACGTGCTGCAATGAACGAAGCTCCGTTTAGCTTAGATGATTATCAGAAAGATTTGAAAGTTGATGCCGTTCAAGGTGAAAAAGGTTATACAACAATCGAACGTACTTCTATTCGTCCAACTTTGGATGTAAATGGTATTTGGGGCGGTTATATTGGTGAAGGTGCAAAAACGGTTTTGCCGTCTAAAGCTTACGCTAAAATCAGTATGCGTTTAGTTCCAAATCAGACTTCTGACGAAATCACGGAACTATTCAAAAAGCATTTTGAAAGTATCGCTCCTGGCTCTGTAAAAGTAACGGTTACGCCTCATCACGGTGGAGAACCAGCGGTTACACCAACGGATACGATTGAATATAAAGCGGCGGCTCGTGCTTTTGAAACGACTTTTGGTAAAAAACCATTACCACAACGTGGCGGCGGAAGTATTCCAATTGTAGCTTTATTTGAAAAAGAATTGAAGGTAAAAACTGTTTTAATGGGTTTTGGTTTGGATAGCGACGCTATTCACTCGCCAGACGAAAGTTATGGTTTGTTCAATTACTATAAAGGTATTGAGACGATTCCTTATTTCTATAAGTATTATGCTGAAATGAAATAGTGAAACGGTTCACGGCTGACGGTAAACGTCAAAGCGTTTTAGAGTTAGTTTTTTTTCAGCGTAGTCAATAAGTTTAGAGAATATTTAAACTTGTCAATTAAAAAAGTGCCATTCGAGTAATTACTTGAATGGCACTTTTTAATAATTTTAGAAATCAATAATCAAAACTTAGGTTTACTTCTGACAGCCGTAGGCGATCTGACAGCGAAGCGATCTGACTTCTGACTTTTACAACGAAAATCTATCATTTTGTGAAGCATAAGAAAGCGTCGTATGCTTCATAAAGCTAAAGTCAAGGTTCTCCTTTAGCTTACTAATTCCTTCCTTCACCTGATTATTAACATTATTCTTAATAACAAGAGCAAGTAGTTTTGACGCACCTTTTGGCTGAATTTGTATTTTCCAGCTCACTCGAATACCACCTTTTTCTTCATAAATTTCCAAACTTTCCTCCATCGACAAAGAGCCATTAACTGTTTTGGCTTTGATTTCCTTATTGTTTATGAAAGAAATGACTTCTAATTTATTTTTCCAATTATTACCTAGAATATTTAGCACTTTCATGTATTTAGTACCAATTTTAGTTTTTGAAGTTTGATAAAATTGATTAGTATAATCAATAATTTCTTTTCCATTTTGTAAATTTCTTACATGATTAAATACTTCATTCAAAGGGTTTTGTACAAAAATATTATGTTCAATGTCCATAAATAAATTAGTTTAACTATTTCGCTATCAATAAATTTGATAACAATCATAAGTGAATAAAAATGAATAAATGGTGTAGGTAAGTATGGCAATAAAAAAATGGAAGTGAGAATGCGGAATACCACATTCTCATTTATTTAGTTGTTTTAAACGGTAATTGATAAATAGGAATTTATCGTCTTTTGGCTTTTGTAATTGCGTTATTTTCCGATAAAAATACGAATCCAAAGAAAGCTACTACGCATAATAATACTACATTCATGATCTTATTATTTTAAATTGTGATTAAGAGAAAATTGTGTGACTTTACAAATATAATAAAAATTACATATATAATAAACTGAC
>CAZMEH010000051.1:0-2788 GCA_964564885.1 uncultured Saprospiraceae bacterium
CTGACAGCGGTAGGCGATCTGACAGAGAGCCTGTCTGCCGACTGACTGCTGACTGCTGACTGCTGACTGCTGACTGCTGACTGCTCAAAAAAAATTATCTTTTTGGCTTATAATTAGACTTTTTCAAAAATTCTTGCGAATTATCCAATTTAATCATTTGTTCAAAACTATAGTTTGGATTCCGTGTCATAAACGACTCTACAATCTTCCAACCAACGTAAGTTCCTGTATTCCCTGGTGCTTCCATCGGCATATCTGGCGAGTGCGGACTTGGACCAATATACTTTTGAAAATCCTTATAATTTGTATCATATAGCTTATCAATAAATACTTCGCTCCACATTTGCAATTCATTATTTTGCATCCATTCTGCTTGTGCTGGCGCACATTCATACTTGATATAATCAGCGGTACAAGGCAATAATTTATCTAAAATATAGCGTTTCTTACCATTAACAATCATATAATCTAGCAATGAATTAGCAGAAGAATCTGATACCATATTATTAATCATGGTTTGTAAAACCTTCGATGTCATATGATTTCGATACAATGTTCTTGCTAAATATTGCGGTGTCGGTTCGGTCAATTTGTAATAAGCTCCAAATTCTTCTCCGAAGAAAAAATCCAAACTCATCACATAAATATTATCCTCAGGCAAGCCAATTATAGGATTTGTAAACTCACTATACATAGCGTAAATCTCAGGCGTTTCACGTTCTGGCATATAGTGTTTGTAATATTTAAAAGCTTGTGTTAGCTCTTCTTCTAAGTCTGAAACATCGTTATAAGCCAGTTCCATCGTATCTTTCATCAACTGCGTACTAGGCGCATTAACGAAACCATTAATTGATTTATAAAAAAGTGTGTCGTAAATAGTTTCGGTATCAAACCCAAGTAAAGACACAAAATCGTCAGCGTTCTTTATTTTAGTTTTATAACTTTTAACAATACTATTCTTCATCGTTTCAAAATCATAACCAAAATCTTGGAAGTATTGTAAAACTAATTTTGGGTCATTATAGTGCAAACCTTCAATGAGTTTTTTGTTACTATAAGGATCCATTTTCAAATATTGGAAGTAGAATGAACCAAATTTGGGATACTTTTCATATAATTCTTTGACACTAGATTCTATATCATTTGTATCAATAATAGAGAAAAAATCTTGGTCAAATCTTTTGATTTTAATCTCTACATCAATGTCGGAAACGTTTGGCGCAGGTTTACAATTATCTTTTTTGCAAGACGTTATAAACAATAATGAAAAACCACAAATAGTAAATAGTAGGATAGTTGAAATGCGAAGACTTCTCATGTATTTTTTTGAATTGAACTTATTTAAAACTCAAAATTGTAAACGACTAAGGTTTTAAATTATTATAAGTTAAAATATCAGGTGTCCGTTTGAGATCTTTCCGAAACTAGACTTACTAGGTCTAAAAAACCTCGCAAGTCTAACCTTACCCAAAATAGAAACCGTAGAAACCTTATTTAAAAACCAATTAAACTTACGCCCAAGCGTCAGTCATTAAGTCAAACGCCTGATTCCAACCTCTTTCACTATTAGAAAGATTATCCAGAGGAACTTCACTCAATTCTTCTTTAATATCTTTACCTGTTTGCTCAAATGTCATAATACAACCTGTTTCATCAGCAACAATATCAATTGAAATCCTATCCATATTGGTCGAATACTGAGGCATTCCGTAAGAATATATTAATTTATTAGGTTTTTCAATCTCCAAATATTCGCCCAATACAATGTACATTGCTTCGCCATCTTTACGCATAATCGTCCAGCGACCACCAACTTTTAAGTCAATATCAAAAAATGTGTTTTCTGACCACCAAACTTTCATCGAATCTGGATTTGTAAAAACATCAAAAACCATTGCTGGTACTACATTAAATTTTCGGACAATTTTCAAACTTGAAGGTGCAGTACTAATAGCGCCCATCAAATCAAATGCCTGATTCCAACCTCTTTCACTATTAGAAGTACTACCTGTGGGAACTTTACTCAATTCACTTTCAATATCTTTGCCTACCTGCTCAAACGTCATGATAGAACCTGTTTCACCATCAGAAACAATATCAATTAAAATCGTATCCATATTGGTCGAATATTGAGGCATTCCGTAAGAATACTTCAATCTATTAGGTTTTTCAATCTCTAAATATTCACCCAATACAATATGTATGGTTTCTCCATCTTCACGCATAACGGTCCAGCGACCACCGACTTTTAAGTCAATATCGAATACCGTATTTTCTGTCCACCAAACCTTCATTGCATCTGGATTTGTGAAAATATCAAAAACTACTTCTGGTGCTACTTTAAATTCTCGGACGATTTTTAAACTTCTCGATTGGTCTTTCATACTAGGCAGGATTTACAAGATTTTACTTATTGAAATGCAATGTTACTCAATTCTTCCTTTAATTGTACGTTATTTTTGTATAAAACACCTTGAATACCGTTTTTTCCTACACTTTTTATTTTCTCCATACTATCCTCTATAAATAGCCTTTCACTTCTTCAATCAATCGTTTAAAGAAACCAGGATTCCTTTTAAGTGAAGGAATTATTTTTTGGATTATTTGACAATTTCTACAAAAATGAATATTTATTTAATCCAGCGGTAGTTTGTCCTGTTGTTTTTCAAGGAGTTAGAACAATTAGGCATCTCACATTGGAATAAAATGCAGAAACTTCGCTAACGAGGCTTGACCGAGTAATTGTCAAGGAGCCTTTTTTATTTAATTTTTTTATTGCTTTTGCAAT
>CAZMEH010000052.1:0-2076 GCA_964564885.1 uncultured Saprospiraceae bacterium
AATAATCCATGCTTCATTAATAGTCTTTATTCACAAAACTTAATATGCCTACAAAATCATCTTTTAAATTTACACTGCGTTAGTTCTTCGACAGATAGCACGGCTATCTGTCGAAGAACTGCCTTGTTTAAATCTAAAATCTGTGTTTTTCGACTATAAGAACTTTTGTAAATAAAGACTAATAGATTTAGAACATTTCGTTAAGTTTTCAACACTATCATGCAAATGTTTCGCTAATTTCATTCTTCTGCGGCTTTCATCCTTATCACCATCTTTTGGGATTTTTGCAGCAAGCAATTCTAAAAAATCAACTAGCGTATCATATTTTAAATTACCAATATTTTCTGCTAATTCTTACATCAAACCTTCGTAATTATCGATTTTATCTCTATGTATGATTATCTTGTTTCTTTAATTTCGACATCAAACCTTTAATTTAAACGGTTCTTTGAAAAATCAATTTTATATATTCGTTATAATCTAACGGAAAAACGTTGTTTATGAAGTATCATTTTTAGAAAATTATTCTCAAATCCTCAATCCCTTGTTTTATTGAGCGAACAATTGTAATATTGATAACGTTTAATCACAAAGTATTTGAAAAGAGCAAAAATGGAATGCATCAAGCGAAATTTTGCACCTTCTATTTTTTAAATAAATATAATGATAGAATTACCAGTAGTTCAGAAACAAGACGATAAAAAGCCAACCAGGACTAAAAAACCTAGCTGGTTACGTGTGAAACTTCCTTCTGGCGAAAAATTTAAAGAAGTTAGAAAAATTGTAGATGAATATAAGCTACACACCATTTGCCAAAGTGGTCATTGTCCAAATATGGGCGAATGCTGGGGCGAAGGTACAGCGACTTTTATGATTTTAGGAAATATTTGTACTCGCTCATGTTCTTTCTGTGCGGTCAAAACTGGTCGCCCGACGGAGCTTGACGAAGATGAGCCGAGACGTGTTGCAGAAGCTATTCATTTAATGAAAGTTCAGCATGCGGTCATTACTTCTGTTAATCGGGATGAACTCAAAGACCGTGGCGCATCGGTTTGGTACGACACTGTACGAGAAATAAAAACACTTTCTCCAACAACGACTATCGAAACATTGATACCAGATGTTAGAGCAAATTGGGATGCTTTAGAGACAATGATTAGTCCTGGACAAGAAGTTGTTTCACATAACATGGAAACGGTTAAGGCGCTTTATCGTAAAGTTCGTCCGCAAGGAAAATACAATCGTAGTTTGGAGGAAATCAAACGTATTAAAGAATTTGGTAAGCGTACCAAATCTGGCGTTATGGTTGGTTTAGGCGAAACGAAAGAACAGATATTTGAGATTATGGATGATTTGGTGGCACATGGTTGTGATGTTTTGACGCTTGGTCAATATCTTCAACCTACCAAAATGCACATCGCTGTTGCGGAATTTGTTCATCCAGATGTTTTTGCAATGTATAAAGAAGTCGGATTAGAAAAAGGGTTTGACTATGTAGAAAGTGGTCCTTTGGTTCGTTCTTCTTATCACGCAGAACGTCATGTTTTTCCAAATAGATAATCGTTTACAGGTTTACGACTGTAAGTAAACTGATTGACTGTTTTAGTCATTGTACCTTGTACATTTTTAATTATACATTAAAATAAATGCCTAAGTTGAATGATTTCAGCTTAGGCATTTTTTGTTATAAAATTATCATTTGGACAGGTATTTTCCAATAAATTAGATGCATTATTTGACAATTGGTTTTGTAAGGAAATGGCAACTATTTTTGGCTAAAAACTCAGGTAATTACCTAAGTTTAGAAGCTAAAGCCCTTGACGAAAAACTGACTAAACTACTGAAGAATTAGTCAATGAGAAAGGTAAAATATTTATCAACTGTATTAATGAATATAATTAGAATATGGTCGAGTGTACAGTCATTAAAAAACGATTAAAGACAATGAAAAAATCTAAAAAATATCTTTAGTCGTTGTTGTAAAAAATAAGAAAATAGAAGTTTTTGAATAAAAATATAGCCTATTTCAGAGATAGGCTATATTTTTATTTGCTCCTTAAAAAGAGCAAGAAATGG
>CAZMEH010000053.1:0-4853 GCA_964564885.1 uncultured Saprospiraceae bacterium
ATTAAATTTTATTTCCCATCAGGATAAGCAATTCTAATATGATAAATACTTTTGAGTTGTTTTTTGAAAACGCATTTAATAATTTCCAGTTCTTCAAAAGTAAGATTTGACTTATCGAATTGTTTATGCTTGATTTTACCCGCAACAATATTTTCAACTAAAGTATCAATTAATTCTTCATCGAATTTTTTAAGGCTTTTCGCTGCCGCTTCTATTGAGTCCGCAACCATCAGAAGTACTTCTTCTTTCGTTTCTGGTAAACGACCTTTATAAGTAAATAGGCTTTCGTCCACTTCTTCACCTGGGTTTTCAGCGATGTGTTTTCTATAAAAATATTCAACCCTAGTTGTTCCGTGATGCGTTTCAATAAAGTCGATTATTACCTGTGGTAGACCTGCAGCTTTAGCAATTTTTATTCCTTCGGTGACATGTTCTAAGATAATAGAAGCTGATTGCAAAGGCGTTAAACTTTCATGCGGACTCCGTTTTCCTTGATTTTCTATGAAATGGAATGGGTTTTTTGTTTTACCAATATCATGGTAATAAGCAGCGACTTTCACCAAAAGTGCATTTGCACCAATTTCAGATGCTGCTGCTTCTGCCAAATTTCCAACTTGCAAAGAATGTTGAAGTGTCCCTGGTGATTTTAGTGATAATTCCTTTAATAATGGTTTATCTAGCGAGCCTAATTCCATTAAGCTCAATTCGGAAGTATATCCAAAAATACGTTCCAATAAAGGAATCAATGGAAATGCTAATAATGTCAATAGAATATTCAAGGAAATCCAAGCCATCGGCTCTAAGTTAATGGTTTCAAATGTTCCTTCGTTTCTGAGCGACAGCGCCATATATACTGTGATGTAAGTTAACCAAACATAAATCATCGAATAAAAGAAACTTGACCAATCTCGAACTCGCACCTTTGCCAACACAACAACTACGCCTGCCATTATCTGAGCCACTAAAAACTCATAGCCTTGTGCCGCCAAAAAACCAGCGAGCAACACAACAATCACATGAACAAATAAAGCAATAGAAGCATTATGGAAATTCTTGACCACTATTGTAACAATACAAAAGGGAATCAAATAGGAATTAAGGAAACCAATTTCTTTGACTGAATAAACCAAATAACTATACAAAATTAACCACATTAACATAAAAGACAAATGACGTGCATCTAAGAAAATATCTCTGTGATAAATCGCAAAAAACAGGACAAAAATACTGACTAGCAAAATAGTTAGTAGTAAATATCCTCCTTTTACAAGTAATTCATTTTTCTCATCGTCAAGGTTTTCTGATAGTTTTTGAAGCGATAATAATTTCTGGTAGGTATTTGCATCAATCGACTCACCTCGCCTAACTATAATATCCCTTTCACTAACCTTTCCTTCTGAATTTGCAATTCTATTAATTTCTACATTATGAAACTGTCTGGTCAATGAGTCATTGAAAGTAATATTAGCAATGATATTGTTTTTAAGGATTACTTCTAAGAATAAAGGTCGTTCAAGATTTGAAGCATTATTCAAAGAATCTACAATTCCTGCTTCTATTTCTACTTCTGTAGCAACGCTTCTTACTGTTCTTCGAGAAATTTCGCCAGGTCGATTGATGATATTTATTAATGTATTTTCATCACTAACCGTATGTTGTTTTTCCAATTTTACAACACCTCGTTTATATACTTTATCCAAATACCTTAAACCTTCTTGTCGATATAAGTCAGGATTACTTCTCACATGTGACAAGTCTTCTGCTTCGATATCAGCATCACGTAATTTTGTCAAAAACTCATTTGAAAAAGCATTCTTTTGATTAAACGCAATCGTTGTATCTCTTATATAAAATGGATACATTTTCGATTGTAATTCACCTACCTCTTTCTCATATTCGTCTGTAGGTTTCAGAACAGCAAAATCAAACGGTGCGACTAAATCTTCATATCGCCACAATCCATTTTTTTCAAAACTATAGTTAAACACTGTATTTTCTGGAAGTAAAAAACTAATGATAACGACAACTAATCCTATTTGAATATAGCGTGTCACCGCAGGAATTTTACTCATAAAACCAACTAAACGTTCTTTCATATTATTCTTTGTAAAACCGTGATAAGAGACGAGGAAACAGGGATAAAAAAATGACTGACTTTAAGCCGCAAAACCTTTAATAAGGATAAATGCCTAGAAAAGTATTATTTCTGTTCCCTTGTCTCTACACGCTCTTCTTTTTTATCGTGGAACAAGTTCTTTACTTCAAATGTAATAATACCAAATTATTTATAAAATCTTATCCTTTGGCATTTTTTGTATTGAAATCAAACTAGAATTAGGAAATTTTCTTATGTTTACTGTTTCTATTCGTATAGACATATTAATAAAGGAATGAGTCTATTTCATGTATTTCTGCATCAGATGCTAATACTTCATTCGATAGAAGAGCAGAAGCAACAGTACGAAAAATCTACCTTACAAAAGATTCCAAAGACCATTATCTAAATAAAATTGCACTATTTGTAGAAACAAAAAATCTTACCTACCATCAGGTTTGACAATCGCAGCATTGTCTAAACAGGCGAAACTAGGTTAATTAGAAAAAATAATGGCGTATCAATATTGTTATTGATACGCCATTATTTTTTTACCGTTCCTTAGTCAAGACAAGCACAAAACATTTGCCTTATGATCTGCTAAACTCTTCCCGCAGTAATTTGAATTTTTTAATCATAATACTCCAAAATGATGGATACCAAATCAAATCGTTAAAGATTAAGATTGTTCCGAAAATCAAAGCGATGTCGCCTGTAAAAAAGGTATAAACAAAGCCAACTGGTCCAAATATTTTTCCTAACCAACCAACTAAGACAATCACCCAATGTCGCATTTCATCGAATGCAGCAATACCATATCCAATTCCGTAAACACCGACAATCATTCCTACCGATTGCCAAACAAAAGGATATTGAGGCAATGCCATTCCAAATAATTCAAATGCTTGATTTGGATAAATAACTACCCAATATCCAAATCCTAAATTATACCATGCTGCTATCCAAAGCCACTTTGAATGCCAAGCATCAGGTAATTCCCAACGTTTTAGCAATTCGGAGTCCATCCAATCTAAAGCAGGCAAAACACTTTTTTGAGTAGTTTCCCGTACTTTCCAAGCTAAGAATATTGGTATTAATTGAAAGAAAACACGAGCAATGAAAAAGTTTTTATTACTAATTCCAAAGATTTCACTTCCAGAAATAATCATTTGAAAATGAGCTGGAATAATGGCAATAAAATAAGCGACCAATAAATAAGCCGTTAGTTTTCGCCACTTAGGCAACAACAATCCAATCGCTGCTAGAATCTCAATAAGTCCTGTCAAGTAAACAATTTCTAAAGGAAAAGGTATCGCATCAGGCACAGAAGATACAAACTCCTGAGGCGTAAAAAAGTGCGCTAAGCCTGCTGTTACCAATATAAATACTAATATAGGTAAGTAAAATTTTTCTATTCTTTGTTTCATGTTTTGATAAATTTCAGTTTACGAAAAAAATTGTTTTCGTAAACTGAAATCCTAACACCTTATATTTTTAAAAGTTGTTTAAAAACACTTTGAATGCTAATATTTCCATGGAGCGAACATCTTGTGCTTGCATCCCAATTTCTCGGCGACTCGCTCTTCGCTTGCACTAAAACAAGGTATTTTACTTAACAGACTATTCGTAAATAACTGTAATTCTATTGGTGCCTCCTTCACAATGATCTAATTCAAGGAAAGTCGTTTTACTTAATACTTTTGGGTCATTAAAGATGACATTTTGAGTCCAAAAAGAACTATTTTTAACAAAATAAACTTCCTTTCTTATACTGTTTTTAAGCCTAAATTCAGTGTAAGGTTCCCAGCATCCATCATCAAAAAAATCTATTCTAATTAGTTTTACTTTTTTATGAAACTTAATACTGATGCTGCCCCATTCTTCTTTTTTTACAGATAAATCATCATTTTCAGGTTTAAAATTCTTGTCATAAGACGGCTCATTGTCCTTAAAATCTATTATTCGATAATTCTTACCATTTTCAAGTTCAGTATATGGTACTAACTGATCTTGCTTGTCAGTAAAGTAGATTTGCGATTTGTCATTAATATATGTTGAATCGCTGTGCATATCGTTATTAAGATTGTTTATATAGTCGTGATTTATTTCCTTAGATAACACTTTCCCGTTTATATCATAAGTCAACCATTCGCCAACTTTATCTCCTTTCTCATATGTTCCAGCATAACTTATATTTTCATTTTCATCATAGAATTTCCACAACCCAGTATGTCCATATTTTTTTACAGTTCCCTCAATAAATAAGTTTCCATTTTCATGATATAATTTAACTGCCCCATTCGATGGCCCCTTAAAAACATAATTAGGTATAATAGATTTTAAATTTCCATTTTCATAAAATTCTTTAGTGAATTCCTCTATCTTTTCCTGACCCTTTTCTGGCTCGGACGGCTTCGTCTGAGCAAAAGCGATACTTGATAAACTAGCAAAAAGGATGAGGCTAAATAATTTAAGTCGTTTCATATTGATAATTTTAAAGTTTAATAATGTAACTCAGCAATTTCTCATCTAGAATATTCTGTTACACCCACCGAGATTTCGGGACAGGCGTATTTTACAAGCTGTACAACAGGTAAAAAACACTACAGGATAAATTGCTGAATGTAACTCCTCATACAACTTAAATTACTGATTATTAATTGTACATAAAATTTACAATGTTAATTTTATTTTTTTATAAAAAAGAGCATACTACTCTACATTTTTAAAAAGAAGATTTTGATGTGATTTTTTAAAC
>CAZMEH010000054.1:0-1592 GCA_964564885.1 uncultured Saprospiraceae bacterium
CTTCCTGCTTTTGCTTCTCAATCGCAGCTAATTTTACAGTTTCCTGCTTTTGCTTCTCAATCGCAGCTAATTTTGCAGCTTCCTGCTTTTGCTTCTCAATCACAGCCAATTTTGCTGCTTTCTGCTTTTGCTTCTCAATTGTAGCCAATTTCGCAGCTTCAATACGGTTGCGTTTTGCCACTTCTTTTTTACGCTTGTCTTCAAGTTTTGCTACACGTGCTTCTTCTTTGTCCTGTTTTTTCTTTTCAATTGCCGCTAACTTTTCCACTTTTTTATTCGCTTCAATACGCTTGCGTTCTATTTCGTCTAATTGCTTCTTTTTCTCAACCGCTACTAACCTTGCAGCTTCTTTCGTTGCTTGCGCTTTTTTAAGTTCTTGAGATTTAAGAACCGCTCTTCTAGCTTCTTCTTCCTTACGTTTTAATTCAAGTTCAGCTATATCTTGTTTTTCGATTTGTTGTAATTCAGCTAAACGATTTTGTTCTTTTAACTGACGCTTACGTTTTGCCTGCTCTTCTTTAAGTCTCTTGTCCTCAGCAACTGCTAATTTTTTAGCCGCATCTTCCTTACGTTTCGTTTCTTCTGCTAATTTTTTAGCTGCTTCTTTTCCTTCACGCTTTAATTCCTTTTGACGTTCTATCTCTATCTCGCGAAGTCTTTCTGTGCGATTAAGTTTCTCTTGCAGCTTTCTGTTTTTTTCAGCTTCCGTATCAACCTTTGTTCTAGATGAATAAGAAACAATTTTCACTTCATCATCAGAAGAAGCTGCATTCGCATCAATAGTATTTGCTGCTTTATCAATCTTATTCGTAATGGTTAAACCTTCTTTCTTATCACTAACTGTTAGGTTTTCCTTTTTTGCTGGATTTTCCTTAGCGACAGTATTGTTCGTCGTATTATTATTTGAATTATCGTTAATGACCACCTTTTGCTCTGCCTCGAACTTAGCTTCCTGCGCTTTTCTTCTTGCTACGACTATTTTATCTGAAAAATCTCTACGTTTCTCTTGTGTTTGCCTTTCAATGATTTTAATTTCGTCTTCATTCATGTTTTGACTTCTCATAGATGCAGCATCAGTTGCTTGCTTTCTTGCTAAGTCTTCCATTTTGTTGGTTTCTTCCAACCTCAAAATAGAATTAAAGTCCTTTTCGGATAAATCAAGAATTGCCTCTGTTGTGGTTAGTTCGTTAGGATTATCAGAAACGTTTTGTAATGCTAAAAGCCTTTCATACGAATCTTCCGTATCCATCGGACCTGCTGGAATGATGTTGTCTTTATATACTCGTCTGGCTTCGGGCACATCGCTCGAATTCATAGCGTATTTAGATAATTGACAACTTGAAGATGTAAAAATGATTATTATAAATATGATGAAAGTAGAACTTTGAAATTTCATGCTTTACCGTTTTCTGTACTTTAATTTGACTAGGATGTTTTGAAGATTTTTTTATACTATTTGTACAAATTTCTTTCAACCTCTCCTAAAACAGTTTGTTTGTAAAATGCTTTAAAACCAATACATTATAACTAAAAAATATATGTATAATTGTTTTAAACCACCTTCTTACACTGTAGTAAAAATAATATATTTT
>CAZMEH010000055.1:0-3124 GCA_964564885.1 uncultured Saprospiraceae bacterium
AAAGTATCACTTTATGAGTTGTTCAAATTTTTAATGCTAAGTTTTAAACTATCAAATATGATTTTCGTTATACTTTAAATTATAATAATAGTATAATTTTTCATCGGACAATTAATATAAATGACCAACAACCAATACGATCCTTATAAAAGTGATTATAAAAATCTCATACTCCATCCTTACAAAATTATGTTATTTTTTTTGCTTATCAGCGTTAGCATGATTTTCTTGGGCGTGATGGCAGCTTATATTTACCAGCGTGTTACAAAAGGAATTGAGCCTGTTCAATTACATTATGTTTTTGTACTAAACGCTTTTTTACTACTAGGAAGTAGTTATACGCTTAATCTTTCTAAGAAATCTTACCTCGCAGACAATACCGAACGATACAAACTGTACTTGACACTGACACTTGGCTTAACGCTTCTTTTTATGGTTGCTCAAGCTGCTAGTTGGCATTGGATGTATACATCTGGAATATTTCCACAGGCTGGACCAGGCGGTCAATATATCGTAGTTTTTGCCGTTTTGCACTTTATACATATTTTTGCAGGCTTGCCTTTTTTTATTGCATTTCTGCGCAGGGCACATGTAAATATGAAAGAACCTGTCAGCGTATTAATCTATTTTTCTGATCCAGAAAAACAAATGAAATTAAAATTGCTTACGGTCTATTGGCATTATCTTGATGCACTTTGGTGGATTTTGGTTTTATTCTTCACGTTTAATTATTTATTTATATAAAGCTACTGAGGTGTTGAGGGACGAGTTCTTGAGTTATCTATTTTTAAAACTTGTCCCTTTGCAACTCCGTAATTCATCCCTCAACGCTTCAATACCTTGTTCCTTAATAACTCAATAACTCAATACTTCGTCCCTCAATAATACAGTTTTCGTCTGAAAAAATTGCGGTCTTGTTTAGAAAATAGTAGTTTGCATTAATATGAAAATAAAGCCAATAGATATATTAAAAAGTATAGGGCGGTTGCCTTTTAAACTAGTTGATTTAAAACTTGACGGAAAAATGGATAGTAAAAAACAAAAAGCTGCGGCTAATTCAATTATACGAAATCATATTATTTGGTCAATGGGTACAGGTCTGATTCCTTTACCTTTTGTTGACTTCTTTGCCGTGAGTGCGGTACAGCTAGATATGGTACGACAACTTAGCAAGGTATATGAAATAGACTTTAAAGAGACAGAAGGCAAAGCGGTTATTACTTCTTTGACTGGTTCTGGTTTGGCTCAGTTGGGTAAACGAGCGGCGATTAAGTTCATTCCTGGTATTGGTTCAATAGTTGGAGGAATTGCGATGTCTGTTTTTTCTGGCGCATCTACTTACGCATTAGGCGAAGTATTTAGAGAGCATTTTGAAACGGGCGGTACATTTTTGGACTTCGATCCTGGTCGATTGAAAAAATATTACCAAGAGAAATTTGAAAAAGGTAAAAAAGTAGCGCAAGAAATTCGTGAAGAAGAAAAGCGTAAGGAAAAAGAAGGTGACGGCGGTTCTATTAAAAGGAATGAAACAGCTGAAACAGAAAACGAAACAGTAGAAGAATTTGTAGCAGAAACGACGGAGGAAACAGTAGTGGTAGAAAAAGAAGAAACAATTTCGATTATTGAGGAAACTCAAACTATGGAGGAAGCCTTTAGTCAACAAGATAAATTAGTTGCTAAGATTAAAGAATTAGCCGAACTCCGAGATGTTGGAATTATTTCCGATGATGAATTTCAACAAATGAAAACTAGGGTTATTGAAAAATTTTAGTTCCCATAATATATAAACCTTAAAGCAGGCGATACGTTAAGAAACGTATCGCCTGCTTTGTTTTTATAGAACATAAATAAACTTGGTTCTTTGGAAATGATTCAGATTTATTTTAAAGTCATTAATTCTCGTGAAAAAATGTTGGTGAAATTTAAAATTAGTCTAGAGCAAGGTTGAAATATGGAATATTAAAATTATATTTGCGTTTACAGTTCACAAAAGCAATATAATTTCATTAAAAAAACTTTCACCAAACAATAGCTAATGCTAGAAAAACAAAGACTTTTACTATTACCAGGCTTTGGCGAAGACGAGCGTATCTTTCGAAATGTTATTAATTATTTCGGAGCTTATGACGTTGAAGTATTAGACTATAGTGATGTTTTACCGTTTTTTTCATACAAATCTATTCAATTACAATCCTTTATTGAAGCTATTATTAAGTCTTATGATATTTCTGCTAAGGATATTTTAATTGGTCATTCACTAGGTGGTTTTATTGCGCATCACATTAGACAAGCGGTAGGCTGTCCAATTTGTATGCACAGTTCCTTTACGGATCCAGCGAAAATAAAAGTATTAATCGGCAATAAATTTCTTATAAAAAAAACCATACGTAATGGACTTTTTAGGTCGTCCATGTTTAAAAAAGGAGCAAGATTACTACACTCAGCAGACGCATCAAAGGAAGATATGGAACATGTGCTAGAAAAATTAGGTAATTATGGTAGTGCAAATATTTTGAAATTGGTCTATTTGTTTTTCAATAGAAAAAAACGTTTCCTAAACTGGTTGCGCTCAAATCCAGATTATGATTTCTTACCAAATTTAATCATTCATCCGAAAAGTGATAATATTGTCAATCCGCCAGATGAGGATTATTTTGAAGTCAATGGTAATCATTTTTCCATTTCTACTCATCCTCAGCAATCTATTTTTATTATATCAAATTGGCTAAGAGAACTTCAACAGCAATCTAAAATACAGCCATTTTCATTTAAGTCAGAACGTTCTCCTCTAAAAGTGGCAGGCTAAATTTCTTTTAATATTAAGAGTTGTTTAAGTTTGATTATGAACTTGTTTAAAAACTCACAATCATAATTTAAAAGGCTTCTAGAAAGCCATAAGGCAAATCCTGTTAAATCCTGTCTAAGAAAACAGCTTCTAAGGAACGGAAGTTAAATAGGTGCTAATGTTGTTTTCATTTCAAATTTTTTATTCAAAAAACCTTCTTAGTGAAGAAATATAAATAAGGTGCACCATAGGACGATTTTATTTTTTTCAAGAATGAACTAAAAAATCATTGCATAGCCTAGCTCTGGTATTATTTTTTAGAGAAACCTGCCTGTCGTG
>CAZMEH010000056.1:0-3547 GCA_964564885.1 uncultured Saprospiraceae bacterium
CCGAGAAATCGGGATGTAAACACAAGATGCCCATTAATACAAAAAAGGCTCGCATATTAATGCGAGCCTTTTTTTGTGTTCCATGAAATTTAATCTTAAAACCTTCATTTTTTACTTACAAAGCATTATTTGCATAGTAACTCTTGTGTTTTGTTTGGATATTCTACTATTTGCATAGACTGTACCAAAATCAAACTTAAATATCAGTTATTAGAAAAATATATATTTTTGTTGAAATAATGGTAAAGTACTACTGATTGGGTTTAAAGGAATTTTTTTAGGCATAGTATTGAATTTTTTCAACAAAAAAGTATGGTTTTTAACATGTTTTTTGTAAAAAATATGTGTTGAAAATTAATTCAATAAATCATTTAACAACGTACGAAATGCGGTCGATTGATAAATAGCAGAACCATCATGAGTAATGCCATTTGCAATAGTTTTTGAATGATTGTGCGTCGTTTGATATTTCAAATCCATGTAACGAAACATATTTTCTCCTCTTTGATAGCGAGAAGAACCTAGAAGCGTTGCGCTACAATTTGTTGTATTCAAAGTTGGGTCGCTCGCTGTTCCATTTCCTAATAAGTAATGAACAGAACGATTAACAAAATTCTGATTGAATTCCGTTTCGGTTGTTCCCGTCAAATAATCTGGTGTAAGCGTGTAACCAAAAGGCCAAAAATCATAACCATTACAACTAGATGGCGTGTAAAGGTTATTTGTACCTTCGTTAATGCGTTGTCCATCAGGATAATAAAAATACTGACTTTCGCTGACCACATAATCAAAAGAAATAGTTGGATATAAACTTTCTGACTTATTAGACGGCGCATAAACGTGTGTAAAACGACCGCCAGAAGATTGACCTGTAACGATGATTTGGTCTAAAACTGGAAAACGTCCAGAGTTTACCAATTGCTTAATCAACTCATCAACCACTTCAAAAGAACTGATTTTATTAGTATTATTTGATAGTTTCCCATCACGCCAAGCAAAACTTGACCAGTAAAAATCATCGCTTGAACTAGTTGCCGTATTTCTAAAATAAGGCGCAATCAAAACCGTATTATCAGATAAATTTTCAGTATTCAAAGTAGTAGTCAAATAGGAAAAATAGTCATTTGCATTGTGGCTCGCTCCATGAACGACAATCACGGCTTGCGTTAAATTTTCCCATTCCGCATTTTCTTCATAAATCGGGTAATTACTATAAAACTCAAATGTTCCTTCACCAACCGAACCTGTCAATAAAGTACTTTCTAGGCATTGCGCCGTATTTGTACAAGGCGGCATTGAACGAATAATATTGTCTTCTGCTGTTTTAAAAGAAAGGCTAATGGCTTCCTTTAATTGATCTCCGTTTGCACCAATGACTGCTGCATTTACGCTGACCGTATAGGTTGTGTTGTATTCCCAATCAAAAGTAAGTGTCGCCTTTGACGTACTATTTGAATAAGAAATGTCCACGTCTTTTGCTGCGCCATTTGCGGTAACAGATAATTGAGCTGCAAATAAAGCTGGGTCAATAATAGCCGAAAAACTAATGTCAACAGTTGCATCAACTGGAATACTTTCTATGTTATTGGTAAATGTTCCGCCATTTATTTTAATGGAAAGTAGTGTTATTTCTGGTGTAACTTCCTCGGAGTCACATCCGAATCCTAAAAAGACAGAAATTCCAATTAATAGCCAAAGCTTTTTGAATAGGTTCATTTAAATAGATTTTTAATTAGTCTAGTATCGGATATTTTGAAAGTCTACGAATTACCCACAAGTCTAAAAGGAGCGTTAGCTTCTACAAACCGTGTCCACCGAGGTTTCGGGGCAGGTGAAGCTAACGCTCCTTTTCATTATTCAAAATTTATGGGTAATCGTTAGACTTTAAAATTATTCTATACCTAAGTTATAGTTTTTTGATTAAATACAAATATCAGATTAATAACCAATTAACTAACAACTAGTTAACTAATCACAACAATTTAATTACAAAAGCCATAAGGACAAGCCGAAGTCTGCGTACTAGTTGAGGTAGCAGCACAACCAATTCCACCATAAGTAAATTGTCCAATTTTATAGCCCCACGAGCCAGTATATTCCCAAGATTCGCCTGTTCCATCAACATTGGCGTCGCCGTAAGTCTCGATAACTGTTGTTCCATCAAATAATTCAATGGCATCATCACCGTTTTGCGACATCGCATCAGATTGGAAAACATGCGCATAATCATTATAACAATTGCCAAAATAAGAAGCAATCGTACTAGGCTCACGAGCCACTAAGATATGTTCGCCCTCAGCCACCGCCATAACAGGAAATGTATATTCAATACCATCTGTTCCGCCACCATTATTAGCTACTCCAATACTATATTGACTCAAGTCTGCAATATCTTGATTAGCTCTAACGTGAACGAATTTTCCGCCATTTGTACCAGAACCAGTCCAAAGCAATGCGCCAGCACCTTGCAATTGTAAAGGTGCAGAACAGAATGGATATTTACAATCAGCGATATCATTGGTCGTAGCTGCACCAGCATTTGTAACACAACCTATGCCAGCATAAATCCATTCGTCACCCAATTTGTACGCCCAAGAATCTGTGTATTCCCAGTAAGTTCCCGTTCCGTCAACGCCAGGCTCACCAAACGACTCAATCGCTACACCGTTATTGTAAAGTAAAACAGCATCATCACCGTTTTGAGACAGTGAAGGTGTTTGAAATATAGTAAAGTTGGCATAACAACCCGCAAAATAAGCTGCTGCATCTGCTTCGTCTGCATCTCTAACGATAAATAAATTATCACCAGCGGTAGCCGCTACATTTGGAAAAGTGAAGTCAATATCCATTGGATCTGGAGCAGCACCATTTGAAGCAATTTCAACACCATAAGCACTTAAATCGGTTATATTTTCCAATACTTTAACGTGAATTGCACGTACTCGACCGCCAGAGCTTGCAAGGAAATTATCCAATTCCATCACGCCTTTAAGTTCAAGCGCAGGAGCTTGATCACTTAATGCCAAATCAACTTGTGTTGACATTCCTGCAACTGCATTGACGATATTTTGAATAGCAATTGAAATGGTTTCTTCGCCTTCCAGCGTTCCATCATTCAAACTTGTTACCAAAATAGTATCAGAGGTTTGACCAATAGGAATAGTGAAAGTTGTTCCATCAACAGTATAATCTACACCGCTAGTTGCTGAACCACTAATAGCCGCATCCAAAGTTACTTCTTGTAAAATCGCTCTATCCAAAGTCGCAATAACCGTAACGGTTTGACCTTCAAAAAAACTAGTCATATCTGCAGAAATGGAAACCGATGGTGGAACAAAAGCAGTCGTTGTGAAACTAAATGCAAATTCTTCAACGCTTGCTTCATTATTTGCACCATAAGTACCAACGGGCAAATTAATCACATAAGCCGTTTCATATTCTAATGGCGGATTAAATGAAATCGTTGCAAATGAATTAGTAGCATCATAAGCAACTGTAAAATCTGCCGCAGGCGAAATACTTAATGCACTTTCAAATGCAGCAGTAT
>CAZMEH010000057.1:0-1550 GCA_964564885.1 uncultured Saprospiraceae bacterium
AATAACAGAACAAAGTTTTAAAATAAAAGTCAAATTGAGTGTATTTCAAAATTTAATTTCCTCCTTCTTTTATAAAAAAGAAGAACTTAACAGCTCTGCCGTTAGCCGTGTGCCGTCTGCCGATTTTGAAACTTCCACTGAGTTTTTCAAAGAACCACTTATTCTATTGGCGTTCCTTACCGATTTTGACGCCTTCTCTTTCCTTTTATCTACCCTAACAAATAACTCCATCCTGATGGCTCGGGATACAGTGATTTTTTAGGTTGCTAAAAGAAAATATAATCTTCTCAAAATCCGGTAAGTTATTTAATTAGCGTTCCTAACTTAAAAAGTGGTCAATTCACACAAAAAATAGGTACATTCACTAAATATGATACTCTACTAAAATAAATAAGTATTATTTTAGATTATACTTCAGTTATAGAGTAAATCTTCTTTTCTATAACTGAAAAGTTAAAACAGTAAAAATTTATATATCAGAAAATTTCCAAAAAACTAAAAAAAATAGTTGATTTGCAAGAATATACAGGTTGCTTTAGCTGCCTTAGTCGTTAGTTAAGCTAATCGTGTCGATATAATTTTACTGAAAATTTACTCAATATTATTAGACAGGATCAATAGGGTATCTTAATTTTACTGTGAGTTTTCAAACAAGTTCTGTAGTAGATTTTGTTAATAACTGATGTTATGCAATTTAGAACACCTCGTTAGAGGTAGTTTGTTTATAGCAAAGAAATGATGATTATTCAGCGTTCTAATTTTCTATAAACAGATTGTCCCGAAAGGGACATCAAACCTGCGTAACATCAGTTAATTATTATTAGCTAGACTGACTACTAAATAAAAGGTGAGAAATATGGTTCCTGAACCAAAAAATAAGCATCAACTATGAGTAGAGGTACTGTTTTAGTGACCGATAAAGTACATCCTTTATTACTGAAAGGTTTTAAAGAAGCTGGTTTTGAATATGATTATAGACCAAAAGTGAGTCTCGATATTGTCCGAGGAATTATTCAAGATTATGAAGGAATAATTATCAATAGTAAGATATTAGTAGATAAGTATTTACTGGATAAAGCGGTCAAATTAAAGTTCGTTGGTCGACTAGGTTCAGGAATGGAAATAGTAGATCAAGTGTATGCTAAGCAAAAAGGTGTTTACGTAGCGAGTGCGCCAGAAGGCAACCGAAATGCTGTCGGAGAACATGCGCTAGGTATGCTACTAGCTCTGGCAAATAATTTTTTGAAAGGAGACCGATCGGTTAGAAAAAAGCATTGGGATAGAGAGTCGAATAGAGGTTTTGAGCTAATGGGAAAGACTGTTGGCATCATTGGATTTGGTCATGCAGGCAATAGTTTTGCTCAAAAATTGGCAGGAATGAACGTGGAAATCCTGTCATATGATAAATACAAAGCATATTATACGGAAGGAAGTAACTATATTCGGGCAGTAGAAATGCAAGAAATTTTTGAGAAAGCAGATATTTTAAGCCTTCATTTACCTTTAACAGAAGAAACTAAATATTTAGTTGATGATGCCTTTATTAACAA
>CAZMEH010000058.1:0-3162 GCA_964564885.1 uncultured Saprospiraceae bacterium
CATTCAAACCGTATGAATTGATTTTAAGAATTAGAAAAAATTTCCAAGACTTGGAAGAGGTTTAATATATTTAGATATTCGTTTTATAGAAAAGTCATTTCAGTTTGGTACTGAAATGACTTTTTTTGATTCTTCTTACCTCTATTTAGTTGAATGATAATTCAATACTTACAAGTTTATTACCATATTAATCCAAAAAACAAGACCTTTGCACCTTCTTTTAAAAAAGGCTAAACCTATAAGGTTTTTGAAACCTTATAGGTTTGAAATCGCAAAGTCATGATAACATTTTTCGGAAATCCATCAGAGAAAGTTTTTGCAGTTCAGACCAATCAATCTATTTCAACAGAGAATGCCGCCAAACTATGTTGGCTTTTTGGCAATCGCACGTCAATCAAAGGCACGGAAGTCAATGCGACTTTTGTTGGCCCAAGAGCAGCGATGATTACGCCGTGGAGTACAAATGCCGTGGAAATCACGCAAAACATGGTAATCGAAGGCATTATCAGAATTGAAGAATTTCAAAGCGTAGCTGCTGATTTTGATACATTCGACCCGATGTTGTCTCAAAAATATTCGGCGCTTCATCAAGAGATGTTCACTGTAAATATTGAGCCAGAAGCGATAAAACCCATCGAAGACATTGCGTCTTACAACGAAATTGAAGGCTTAGCATTGAATCAAGAAGAGATTGAATACTTGGAAGGTGTCGCTCAAAAAATTGGTCGAAAACTCACCGATTCCGAAGTTTTCGGATTTTCGCAAGTCAATAGCGAGCATTGCCGACACAAGATTTTCAACGGAACATTTATCATTGACGGAGAAGAGCAACCAAGTTCTTTATTCAAAATGATAAAGGAAACGGCTAAGCAAAATCCAAACGGAATTGTTTCCGCTTACAAAGATAATGTCGCATTCGTCAAGGGCCCAAAGGCAATACAATTTGCACCAAAAAGTGCCGATAAGCCAGACTTTTACGAAACGAAAGAATATCAATCCGTCATTTCCATAAAAGCAGAAACGCACAATTTCCCAACAACTGTTGAACCATTTAATGGTGCTGCGACAGGTGCAGGTGGAGAAATTCGTGACCGTTTGGCTGGCGGAAAAGGTTCTTTGCCATTGGCAGGAACGGCGGTTTATATGACTTCTTATTCTCGTTTACAAGAAAATCGTCCGTGGGAAAATGGCATGGAAGCCCGTGAATGGCTCTACCAAACACCAATGGATATTTTGATAAAAGCCTCAAATGGTGCGTCTGATTTTGGCAATAAATTCGGTCAACCGTTGATTGCTGGTTCTGTTTTGACTTTTGAGCATGCAGAACATGCACGCAAATTAGGTTTTGATAAAGTCATCATGATGGCTGGCGGAGTTGGCTACGGAAAAGCCGAACAAGCCATTAAAGCAACGCCAGAAGTAGGTGATAAAATCGTCATTATGGGCGGTGATAATTACCGAATTGGAATGGGTGGAGCGGCTGTTTCTTCTGCAAATACAGGCGCATTTGGTTCTGGAATTGAATTAAATGCCATTCAGCGTTCCAATCCAGAAATGCAAAAACGTGTTGCCAATGCCATTCGTGGTATGGTTGAAAATGATATAAACCCAATCGTCAGTATTCATGACCATGGCGCAGGCGGTCACTTGAATTGTCTTTCTGAACTCGTAGAAGACACGGGCGGAAAGATTGATTTGGACAAGTTACCCGTTGGCGACCCGACGCTTTCTGCAAAGGAAATTATCGGAAATGAGTCGCAGGAACGCATGGGTTTAGTGATTGCGAAAGAACATATTGAGCAACTTAAAAAAATTGCGGAACGGGAACGTGCGCCAATTTATGTGGTTGGAGATGTAACAGGCGATGACCGTTTTATTTTCCAATCGGCAACCAAAGGCGATACGCCGATGAATTTGGAACTCTCCGATATGTTCGGCAGTTCTCCAAAAACGTTGATGATTGACAAAACCATCAATCGTGTTTATAATGAATTGAATTATTCTGCTGAAAATATCCAAGATTATATTCGTCAAGTCCTAAAACTGGAAGCTGTAGCTTGTAAAGATTGGCTGACAAATAAAGTCGATAGATGCGTTGGCGGATTGGTAGCGAAACAGCAAACGGCTGGTGCTTTGCAATTGCCTTTGAATGATTGCGGTGTCATGGCATTGGATTATTATTCAAATCAAGGTATTGCGACTTCCATCGGTCATTCGCCGGTTAGCGGTTTGATTGACCCAGTTGCTGGTGCTCAAAACTCTATCGCAGAAGCGTTGACCAATATTATTTTTGCGCCATTGGAAGATGGTTTGAAATCTATTTCGTTGTCGGCTAACTGGATGTGGCCTTGTCGCAACGAAGGCGAAGATGCTCGACTTTATCAAGCGGTAAAAGCTATTTCTGAAATGTCTATTACTTTGGGAATTAACGTTCCGACTGGAAAGGACAGTTTGTCGATGAAGCAAAAATACAAAGACGAAGCGGTGATTTCTCCTGGAACGGTTGTGATTTCAGCAGCTGGTCATTGTTCTGATATTACTCGCATCGTTGAACCTGTTTTGCAGCACGGACAAGGCGATATTTACTATATCAACTTCTCGAAAGTAGCGCATCAATTGGGCGGTTCTTCATTTGCACAAACGCAAAATAAAATCGGTCATACTGCACCAAACGTTGGAGATGTGACTTATTTTGCCAGTGCTTTTGATACGATTCAATCGCTTATTAAAGCGGATAAAATTGTTGCAGGTCACGATATCTCAGCAGGCGGAATGTTGACTGCTTTATTAGAAATGTGTTTTGCAGAACAAAATGTTGGTGCAAATATTGACCTTTCAGCGATTGGTGAAGCGGATTCTGTAAAGTTATTATTTGCGGAGAATAGCGGTATTTTAATTCAAGCGACTGATAATTCTATTGAAAGCACGTTAACAGCAAATGGTATTGAATTTCATAATATCGGAACGGTAACGCTTAGCAATAACTTGAATATTCAGAATCAAGCGGAAAATCATACCTTCGATATTGCAACATTAAGAGATGATTGGTACGAAACGTCTCACTTGCTTGACCAACGTCAAACGGCAAATGATTTAGCGACAACTCGTTTTAATAATTATAAAAATCAACCTTTACAATATAAATTCCCAACGCAATTTACA
>CAZMEH010000059.1:0-1895 GCA_964564885.1 uncultured Saprospiraceae bacterium
TAAAAAATGAAAATGAAAATGGAAAATATATTGGAGCAATTTACGATATGAAACAAGATTTACATTGGTATATTTTAGAAGAAGAAAGAAAAAAAGGTTTTTTATCTAAAGCTCTAAAAAGTGTAGTTCTTCCATATCTATTCTATTACGAAGATGAAGAAAGAGAAATTCAAAGGATTAGTATTAAAAAACAGGTAATTGGTGAGATTAATTATGAAAACTCAAAGAAAGTCGCAGAAAGGTTAGGATTTAAATCAATTGATAAAAATCAGGAATGTTTTGAATTAAGTCGAGATGAATTTGATTATCAAGATAAAAGTATTGAAGGAAAAAATGGAAACATATCAGAAGAACGATTGGAAATATTACAAAAAAGACTTCTCCTATCATTTCAACAACTAATTAAAATAAGTGATGAATTATTAATGACATTTGGAACAGATAAAGGTTTACGAAATTTAGCAGAAGACGTGAGTTATTTTAAGACTAAAATTGAAGATATAAGTGAATAGTTTTGACGCAGAAAAGGTCATCAATTAACAAACACAATAATAGACGGTAACAGCTTTTTCTGTCACCGTCCGCTATTGCAATCGTAATTCGTTATATACCCAACAACAACTTCAAAGTTTCCACCATTTTCTCACCTCTTTCCACATCGTATCCCATTTCATTTCCAGAAGAAGCCGTTACAGCCAATTGACCTTTTTTGGCAAGTTCAAGCATTTTTTGGCGTTCCGATGCAGAAAACGCAGAGAACGTTCTACGCAATAATGGTAAAATACTCATCAGCGTGTCCATATCTAGGAGTTCGACCCAATTATCAAGAATATTCCAAATCTTCGGTTCGTGAATGATAATCAAACCACTTCCATTCAAAAAACCTTCAATCCAGCTTGCCGCATTCATTGCATCATTTCCTAATGAAAGAAAATAACTCATATGTTCTGCCGCTCTTTCTGCGGTGATCGCTCTTTTATCTAAAAGAATGCGACTACACGCACCAGCTAAAACGCCATTTACTTTTGGAGCTTCTGAAATTTTGAACAAAACCGTTTCCCACTCTTCATTAAATGACTCATCATTCATAATGCTTAAAGCTCGGTTTGTTTCGTTCAACAAATCGAACAATTCACGAGTTGCTTCTTCGCTAATACTCACACAAGCGGACGGCAAACCAATAAAAATACGAGGTATTATATTATATATCACTTGCTGAATGGCAGTCGTGTCCGTTCCACGAGTATCGCCATATTTCCAAATTTCCACCATTTTAGGCAATGCGCCCATGAGTTGATGAATGTCTTTGGTAATCGCTGAAATGTCTTTCAATCGCTTGACTAAAACAGGAATAACTTCCGTCAAACCAGAAAATAACGTGTTTTCAACCAACTCCATTAGCTTCGGCAAATCCTCAATACTTTTGCATTGTTTCATCACAAAATTGCTAGAAGCATTGTAAACGGTACTGCCCCACATGCCCGCTTCTATGATTTTTAAAGCAAAACTAACTTTCCATTTGAGTTTCCAAAACTCCTTGAAACTACCTTTGCGTTGCGCTCTGGTGTCTTTGTATTTTGTACCAAAGTCAATTTCTAAAATATTCAATTGATGTAAAAAATGACTTTGTTTTAATTCTATTGCTTCTCGAATATCTAAGCCTCCACGAGGCGTTTTTCTACTATTCTCTTCAGATGCCTTTTCTCTAATCCATTTATTAAATTCTATTTGAACATACTTTGTCAAACGTAGCGATTTGATTTTTCTATCAAAATCATCTTGCAAAGGTAATTTCGGAATCGAATCAGGTACTTTTCCCATCTCATCACCGATGATCATTTTTTCTTCAATGAGTTTGATAGGAGCTTCATTTCCACCACCGAAAATTGTTACGG
>CAZMEH010000060.1:0-5584 GCA_964564885.1 uncultured Saprospiraceae bacterium
GTTATTAATTACTCAGTAGGTAACTATTTTAAGACAGCGATAAATAACTTTCAATCGTTGAGGTAAAAGATACGAGTCCTCCATTTACATCTTTGTCGCTTCCAAACTAAAAATTTAAAGTAATTCGAAAAAATTATAATAGCACTTTATTTAAAAGTAAAGTTATTTTTTTTATTCCAATTATGTTTTAGCTCAGGAAGTTACTTTGAATAAAATTTTAATTTGACATCAATCCAGCCTGTTTACAATTCTTACAGATTTATAATCTTTCACTATACAGGTATTATTCACAAACCTACGTAATTCTATGTACGACATTTTGCAATTGAATGAAATGCTAGTGCCAGAGCTTAGAGAAGTAGCCGATCAAATCGGTCTTACCCAGTATAAGAAGCTCACCAAGCAAGAGTTGATTTATAAAATCCTCGACTATCAGGCCATTGCTGGTACTAAAAAGGTGACGCCAAAAGGCGATACCAAAGCAGAAGTTATAGAAGAGAAGCCTAAACGAAGACGTAAGGCTCCTACTTCTAAAACTCAAGAACCAAAAGAAGCTCCTCAAAAAGAAAAAGTTGAGGAAACTAAGGACGTTGAGCCACCAAAAAAACGTGGACGAAGAAAAAAAATAACTCTTGATGCTATAGAAAATAGCAAGGAAGAACCTAAAGAAGAAATAGTTGAAGCTCCATTCGAGGAAGAAATTATTGAAGAAGAGGTTCAAGGAGAGGTTCAAGAAGAAGAAGATACAAACAGCGAAGAAGAGAAAAAGGATGCAATTGCGGAATATTTAGAAAATAAACGCAAAACCACCCGTACTAGTAGTAAAAACCGTAACGATAGACCTGATAGAAGAAATACAGAAAGATTCAATATTGAATTTGATGGTATTATAGAAGGTGAAGGTATTCTTGAAATGATGCCTGATGGATATGGTTTCCTACGTTCTTCTGATTATAATTACCTGACATCACCAGATGATATTTATGTATCGCCATCCCAAATTAAATTATTTGGCTTGCGTACAGGTGACACGGTACAAGGTGCGATTAGACCACCAAAAGAAGGAGAGAAATATTTTGCTCTTTTAAGAGTAACTTATATTAATGGTCTTGAGCCGTTAGAAGCTCGTGATAGAGTTCCTTTCGATTATTTAACGCCATTATTCCCAAATGAGAAATTTAATATTCCTCTAGGGCCTACGCATTATCCAACTCGTACAATAGATTTGTTTTCACCAATTGGTAAAGGTCAACGTGGTTTAATCGTTGCTCAGCCTAAAACAGGTAAAACATTCTTATTGAAAGATGTTGCGAATTCTATTGCTAAAAATCACCCAGAATGTTACTTAATCATTTTATTGATTGATGAACGCCCTGAGGAGGTTACAGATATGAAACGTAGCGTAAAAGCTGAGGTTATCGCATCGACTTTCGATGAGCCAGCAGAACGTCATGTTAGAGTTGCAAGTATTGTGCTTGAAAAAGCAAAACGCTTGGTTGAGTGTGGTCACGATGTAGTTATTCTTTTAGATTCAATTACTCGTTTGGCTCGTGCATACAATCAAGTTGCGCCATCAAGCGGTAAGGTTTTATCTGGTGGTGTTGAAGCAAGTGCGCTTCATAAACCAAAACAATTCTTTGGTGCGGCTCGTAATATCGAAAATGGTGGTTCATTGACGATATTAGCAACAGCATTGATTGATACAGGTTCTAAAATGGATAGCGTTATCTTTGAAGAATTCAAAGGAACGGGTAACATGGAACTTCAGTTGGATAGAGGATTGGCTAACAAACGTATCTTCCCTGCAATTGATGTTAATAAATCTAGTACTCGTCGTGAAGACTTGTTAATGGATAGCGATTCGTTGAATCGTATGTGGATTTTGCGTAAACACTTAGGTGATATGAACGCAGAAGAGGCAATGAGATTCATTAGAAGCCGAATGAAAGGTACAAGAAATAATGAAGAATTCTTGATTGGAATGAACGGATAGTATTTTTTAATTACAAATTAAGAATTACGAATTACGGACTTTTTCTGATACAAAGCATCGAATACGAAATGTGTTCGATGCTTTTATGCTTTTAAATAATTCGTAATGCTCAATTCTTAATTCCTAATTCAAAAACAGTGGCAGAGAAGCAAAATTTTGTAGATTACGTTAGAGTGTGTTGCCGTTCAGGCAAAGGAGGAGCAGGTTCAGTTCATTTTTATCGTGGTAAAGATACGGCGAAAGGTGGACCAGATGGTGGTGATGGTGGTCGTGGTGGTCATATCATTTTGCGAGGTAATGCACAGCATTGGACATTATTACATTTAAAATATAGAAAACACATTATTGCCAGTGGCGGAAACAATGGTACTGGTGCTTTGAAGACTGGTTCATTTGGAACGGATGTGATTCTTGATGTACCATTAGGAACGGTTGCCAAAGATGCTGAAACAGGTGATATTGATATTGAAATTACAGAAGATGGTCAAGAAGTCATTTGGGTTCCTGGCGGTCGTGGCGGAAAGGGAAACGACCATTTTAA
Source organism: uncultured Saprospiraceae bacterium (assembly GCA_964564885.1). GTDB lineage: Bacteria > Bacteroidota > Bacteroidia > Chitinophagales > Saprospiraceae > CAKZLL01. The sequence continues at coordinate 2,535 of CAZMEH010000060.1, forward strand.
AAACTCTGTTAATCAATCTCCAAAATATGCACAACCTGGTGAAGATGGTAGAATAATTTGGAAGGTATTAGAGTTGAAAGTTTTAGCAGATGTTGGTTTGGTTGGTTTTCCAAACGCTGGAAAATCTACTTTGCTTTCAGTTGTTTCGGCGGCAAAACCAAAGATTGCTAGTTATGCTTTTACAACGCTTGTTCCAAATTTAGGTATTGTTTCTTATCGTGATGATCGTTCTTTTATCATGGCAGACATTCCTGGTATTATTGAGAATGCGCATGAAGGGAAAGGGATAGGACACCGTTTTCTTAGACATATTGAGCGTAATTCTACGCTTCTATTTATGGTTGCGTGCGATAGTGATGATATTAAAAAGGAATACGAAATCCTTTTGAACGAACTGAAAGAGTATAACGAAGAGTTATTGCATAAACCTCGTTTGTTAGTAATCACAAAGGCGGATTTGATTGATGATGAATTGAAAGCAATGATCATCGAAGAATTGCCTACTAATGTTGAATATTTGTTTATTTCAGCAGTTGCTCAACAAGGTCTTATGGAGTTGAAAGATAAGATTTGGAAACAAATTAACGCTTAGGTTATAAGTAATAGTAATAAGTGTTAGGTAGTAAGTAGTAGGTGTTAGGTAAATTTTTTTAAAATTTATTGATGACTTACGACTTAATACCTAACATTTACTCTGTTTTGGTTGAGCAAATTTTTCTTGATTATAAACGGTTGATTTACCTTTTGGAATAGAAAGACTTTTCCAATCCTTTCCTTTTATCATTCTACCGATAAAGACAATTTGACCTAAATGGTAAGCATAATGCGCTAATTGACGATTTACAGCTTCAACAACCGTGTGTCCCATATTTCGGATATAAATTTCTGTATGAAAGTTTTCCTCCTGTAGACTTTCTAATGCTTCAAATAGACAAATCCAACCTTCCTTCCAAAATTTCAGTAATTCCGTTTCTGACTGAATTACATTTTCAAATTCATTATCTCGATTTCTCCAACTTTTTTCTCCATCTGAAGTCAAAAAATCAGTCCAACGAGATTTCATATTGCCAGCAAGGTGATGAACAATAATAGCAATCGAGTTACTTCCTTCATTGAATTGCCAAAATAAATCAGTTTCTTCCAATTGAAAAAAAGTGCGTTCGCCAAGTAATTTATAATATTGAAATTGCTTTGTGACAGATTCTATATAATTCTCTTCCATTATTAAAAAAAAATAATCACCGGATACCTTTAAGACATCCGATGATTTGTATAAATTAATTTCAATCGTCAATCTAAAATTCATTAGATATGGTCAAATTCCACAATAATTGGAATAACTGACTTTCCACTACTTTTTGCTTTAAAATTTATATTATTTTTTTCAAAAGTAACATTAGAACCATCAACCAACTTTGATTGAAGCACTTCTTTTACCTTATCACTAAAGGTTCTACCATTGCTATTTTGAATTTGTGCCGTGATTTTGCTAATATTTAATGGATTTTTAGAATATAAAACACACAAGTAATCTTTCCCAGTTTTATTATCTAACTGAATATAATAATCTTCATTTGGAATAGCGACGTTGTTTTTCTTATAACCAAGATATGCGCTGTAGCCTGTAAATGGATACAAGGCAGCTGCTTTTCCAGAATTTGTTCCATAACCTATAATATAAACATATGCAGGTTGATTATTGGCAATATATATTCTAAATTCTGTACCTGATGCTTGAGACTTGTTGAGTTTGTAAGTACTTTCAGAACCTACCACGAAAATTTCCTTTTTAACAATATTGAAATCTCTCGTTGCGCTAGTACTCAAAGAAGCGTACATGGTCGATTTGTCAGACTTGACAAACTTGATACTACCTTGCATATCAACAGGATTAACGACAACATTGTCAACTTTAGCTTTTTCTACTTCAAAACCAACCATTTCATAATATTCTTTACAGTTGATAGCCATATCACTGTATTTTACCCAAATGAAACCGCCATTGCCCCAAGTTGCGCCCCAGCTATTCATCAACTCAAATGCTCCACCATATTTGTTATCATCATAACCAATAATTGTCATAGCATGTCCGCCTCGAAAATTATCTCGCACGCCGCTCCAAACACCCTTTGAATAAGAGAATGATGAATAAACAGACATTCCTATTACAACTGGATTGCCTTCTGAAATACTTTTTTGAACAGCGTCTATAGTGCTCGCTCCAGTATTTGACAACCTTCTGTATGTTTTAATTTTGTACTTGCTTGCCTTATTTTTATCGGTTGAAGTAATCGTTTGATTACAAGCATAAGGATGATCCGCTAATTTAGGTGAACCTTGGTTATTCAAAACTTCCATCGCAGAATTGACATAACTACCACTGGTACAGTCGCTACTGAGTTTGATTTGATTGTAAACATAAGATGGCGAAAAGGCGATACTTGTAATAGCAGCCGTATTCGTCATACTCTTACGCTTAGCATATAAAATAGTACGTGCAGCATATGCACTTGACCAACCTACACAAGATCCTTGCTGACCTTGATTCTTTGGCGTTGGACAATACTTTTTAAGAGAATAGGTGCGTGGCATTGCAGAGTATTCTCTTGAAAGCATCAACGGTGGAGCAGGTGTCGCATTATACGCTTCCTCGTTAAACTCCATCCCTGTATAGAAATTGTTGTCTTGTGCATTTAAATTGGTAATAGCAAAACTGAAAACTGCTAAAATGAATATAAGTAGTTTGATTCTCATCTTTCTAGCTATTTAATGATGTTGAAAAAAATGGATAATTGACAATGGATAACGAACAAACAAATGGTTGTTCCAATACATTATTCGATTTAACTTGTTGAACAAGTTCGTTCAATAATTAAGAAAAAGTCATCAGTCGAGTTAAAGTCTAAATGTCACCCGACCAATTATTATATCAAAGACTAATGTACATATGTTTATTTTAATAGGAATGTGAAATAATCTATTGGGATTTGTACAAAATCAGTAAAAAATCGGATAAACTTGTCATTTCAATGATTGAACGATCTTGTGAG
>CAZMEH010000061.1:0-5461 GCA_964564885.1 uncultured Saprospiraceae bacterium
TGGTTGCAGCATAACACTGCACCCATTTATATGGGTCCGGTAGGTTTGATTTGTAGTTTTAACCCGAAATTTCATTCCCTTCCAACCTATAAAGCATGTGATAATAGATGAAAAAGTTATAATATTATCAAAGTGAGAATTACTGTTGTGAGAGAAGTTATTCGGCTAATCGTTCTTTCTAAAACCTAGGGTTTACAACATTATTATATTTTGAACCAAAGCGGTAATTCAATCCAACACGGGTAAAATAAGTAAAACTGGTATCGAGTTGCCTGATTCGTAAAAGAATATCCTCATCAGAAACATCAGATTTTGCAATATTGATTCGATCTCTTACATAAGAAGCGTAGCCGCCAACATTAATGCTCAAACCTTTGAAAATCTGCCATTCAATGTATGGATTGATATAAGCATTAAACAGTTCAAGATTATGAAAATATTGTTGAACACCAATATCAAGAGAGACGTTGCCCCATTTTTGGGTTTGGTTAAATTCTATCTCTAAACCATGGCGCAGGCGAGTTTCAGACAATAGGTCATGTATGGTTGAATCTGTATAATTATAGTATTCTGGACCGAGTGAATAGTTAAAACTAAATCGTCGAGTGCTTGCCTCTGAATAAGGATAAACGTTGTATTCAATCGCTGGTTTGAGTGTTGTGGAAAGATCGGTATTTCCAAAAGTAGATGAGCCCGTTCTTGTCCTGAATCCTACAGACCAATTAGGATTTAAACTCTTGACATAGAGTAAACGCAGATTATAGCTCTCGGTTATAAAAGATTCATCGCCGCCTGTTAATTTAAAAGTCGATTTTTGAAAATTATAAAAAGTAGACAAACTAAACTTATGTTCATCCGTAACCTTAGAAGCTGAAAAGCGTCCAACTAAATCAATATTTGAATAGGTCGATTCGCCATTTAACCAGCCATTGCCTCCAATATTAAACACCCAATTATTCCAGGGATCATCTACTATTTCGTTTTCGATTTCGCCTTCTTCTGTTGCTTTAATTTTATAAGTAATTTGATTAATCATAGGCGTTTGTACTAAAAATTGAAGTAGCCCTTTTTTCAATTCGCCAACAAATTGTTCTCGTATAATAGCATCTGTTGCGTTAGGATCCGTAAAATACTTGATAGTATCTTTGATAGCTGAAAATTCGTTATTTCCTAAAAACACTAACTGCACTTCTCTTCCACCAGATCCTGTTCTCTGACGAGTTGCCAAAATATAAATATCTGCTTCTTGGCGATTTTGCATATAATTGACAAACTGAATCTCCTGTTTAATATAAATCCAATCGCAATTCATTTGGCAATCAATAAAAATATCAGGGCGGTCTTTTGTATTCTGCGCTAATAGCGTGCCGCTCAAGAATAAGCTAAATAAAAGAGTTAAGCTTATTTTCATATTAGTATGTTTAGAAAATGATAAATCTGCCTTTCAAAGATGTAGAAGAATTGACTCAAGGCTTGTTCAGGAGTAAATTAAGGCTTAATATATTATGATTTATTATCACGCACTATGATTAACAACTAGATAACACCCTTTTATCAGGTAAGTAACAATTATCAGCTTAAGGACAGTATTTAAGTTTTGTAAAAAAAGTAACAATTTCCATTTTATAATTAAAACCGCTTACAACATCAATTCTACCGCCTATGTAATAGATTCACCGCTTATAGAATCTGACTAATTTTACTTTTATTTTATGTCGTATTTCGTGGTATACATTCATCAAAAAATATATTGAACATGAAATACCTCTACTTTTTAACCTTTATAATCCTAATTGGAATAAGCGGCTTGCAGGCTCAGAAGGCTATTACTGTTGAGTCGATTTTATTTGAACATGATAAGGCAAATCTAACTGAAAACACTAAACTACAATTAGACGAAATATTGACCATTAACGATATTGATTCGATTCAACTCACAGGACATACAGACAGCGATGGCAACCATGATTATAATTTGATATTATCTCAAAAGCGAGTTTTTGCGGTTCAAAACCATTTAGTGCAACATGGTTTTCCTAATGATAAAATCATTGTTAATCATCATGGTGACAACATTCCGTTGAGTGATAATGATTCCGAAAATGGTAAGCAACAGAATCGAAGGGTTGAAATAACAGTTTTCTTTAAGCCTGAACCTATTATTACTAAAATAGCTATTAAAGAAGAACCTGAAATTGTTGAAATTCCAGCAATAGACACGATTGAAACTATTGTTGAAATCATAGAAGATACGACAATTAATATCGGTGGTATTAAAGTAACCTTGGCTAAGAATGATTTTTATGCTTACGATGGAATGCCTGTTTTTGAGCCGATTTTGACTGTTACGGATGCTATGAAACATGGTTTAACGACAATGACAACAAGCGGCGCTTTATTGGTCAGTGATGGAATGATAAAAGTAAATCCATTGCCTTATGGTAATTGTTTTACGAAACCGATTAAGGTTTATTTTCCTGCAAATCTTGCAAATGTCGTTGGTGGCAAACGCAAGCATTATATATTAAGAAATAAAGGTTGGAAAGTTGGCGGACGCAAACGAAGTATTGAGATTGTTCAACTTGATAATGTCAGTTATTATGAAATGACAATTGCTTGCTATCTTTCTGGTTATCAGTATGGAAATGGAGGTTATCACAATTGTGATGGAGGAATTATAGGTTCTAAGCATAAGTTAAAATTACCCGCAGGTTATAAACTGCATTCGATGTCTATTCAATATTCTCAACCATTAGCCATTTACGCTTTTAATAACAATAATAAAAGAAGAAAACTATTATCTCGACCTCGCTATTCTAAGTCTAATATTAAGCGAAAAACAAAATTTAGTCTTCCTTGTCGTTTGCCTCACAATTCTGCAAATGTGACTGTTAAAGTGTATCATACACGAACTAATAAAACGATTACTAAGCAAATACCTTTTGGCGAACTTAAAACATCTATGTTAAAAAGTAAATGTAGTTCCAAGCGAGCTATAAAAGGTTTGCGTGCAAAAAATAAAAATCGGAAACAAAGACCTGCTAAGAAGTTTAGTGTAAAAAGGAAGTTTTTGAAGGCTTAGTTTTAAAATAGAACGGTCAGACGATTTTGAATCGTCTGACCGTTAAAATGAGCAGTTTCATATTAATTTACAATTGCATAGTAGAATCCTCTTTCGTCAATTGCTCTTTATATTCAGGTAAAATTTTCTTGAATTTCTCAACCGTTCCACGTAAACCTTGGTAAGAAATACCACCAGAAGCGTTTTTGTGTCCGCCACCTTTGAAATATTTCTGTGCAATTTCTTGAACTGAAAAATCACCTTTTGAACGCAAAGAAAGTTTAACAATCTTTGGTTGTTCTGTGATTAGAGCCGCAAAACGAATGTTTTTAATCTTCAAAATATAATTGACAATACCTTCTGTATCACCTCTTTGAATATTAAAATACTCGTAATCATCTTTGCTCAATACGATAATACCAGTATTGTACTCAGGAAATATTTCCATAGAGCGATGACTCAAACAATGGCTTAATAAGCGCAATTGTTTTTCTGTTTGGCTATTAAATAACTCAAACTGCAACGTATAATCATCAACACCAACCGCTTTCAATTTTGAAGCAATCGTGTACAAACGAGGCGAAGTACTATATTTAAAAGAACCTGTGTCCGTTAAAATACCCGTAAATAAACAAGTTCCGATGTCTTTATCAACTTTCTCTTCCCAACCCAATTGCATGATAAATTCATAAATCAATTCACAAGTTGAACTAGCCGACGTGTCCGAAAGTGTATAATCTGCAAAATCTTCTGGTTCTAAGTGATGGTCGATTAGGACTTTCACTTTTTCCTTACATTTTTTAGAAATATAAGCGCCCATTTTGTCAATGCGGCTTAATGCATTGAAATCCAAAGCGAAAATTATATCAGCTTCGTCAAATGCTTTTTCAACAAAATCTGGATTAGTATCGTGTATTAATATGTATCTAGCTTCTGGCAAAAAACTAACAAAATCTGGATATTCTGATGGAAAAGCAACGGTGATTTTATGGCCCAATTTTTTTAAAAAGTGCTTTAAACCAAGAGAAGAACCGATAGCGTCGCCATCTGGATTTCTATGAGAGGTAATTACAATGTTTTTAGGAGAACTCAATAATTCTTTTAACGCTTCAATATTTTCCATTCTATTTCTACTATTAACGGTGTGTTTTTTAATTGAATAAATGTTATAAGTTATTTCCGAGGTTTTATTTATATTCCTTCACTTATAGCTCTAAGTAGTAATCAATGATTTACATAATTGTTCTTATAATACTTTCTGATTGTTTGATTTTTGAATTTAAGAGTGCAAAGATAACTATTCTAGTTTATTAATTATTACAATTTGATGTTTCCATTTTCCCTTCTTTGCCCGCTCTTCTTACATTTAAATTATAAATAGATTAGGAGAGTTTTTAATATTCTTGTATTTTTGCACCTTCTTTCGATATTTGGTCAATAACTACGAAAATAATAAGATTTTCAAAGTAATAAAAATATTAGCCAAAGTATTGTAAAAGAGTGATTAAGAAATATATTTATTCATAATATAGTAAAAGATATTATCCTATGGCAACTAATAGAACGTTGACGATGATTAAGCCAACTGCGGTAAAAAAAGGATTTTCAGGTGCAGTTTTAGCTAAAATGGCTGAAGGTGGCTTTAAAATCGTTGCGATGAAGATGACGCAATTAACAAAAGAGAAAGCGGGTGAATTTTATGCAGTTCATGCAGAAAGACCATTCTATGGTGAATTAGTTGACTTCATGTCTTCTGGTCCAATCGTAGCAGTAGTTTTAGAAAAAGAAAACGCTGTACAATCTTTCAGAGATTTCATCGGTGCGACTAATCCATCTGATGCAGCAGCAGGTACTATTCGTGCTTTATACGGAACTAATATCGGCGAAAACGCTGTTCACGGTTCTGATTCTGACGAAAATGCAGCTATCGAAAGTGCATTTCACTTTGCAGGAACTGAGATTCTTGGATAGGAATTGAATTGATAATGGATAATTGACAATGGATAATTCAAAAACGTTATCCATTATCAATTTTCCATTATTCATTATTTTGGTAATCTTGCGATAATCAAACGAATTTGTCCCATGTGATTCGCCTGATGTTCCATGACATGATACCAAGCCCAATGATTATTCATACTACTTCCTTTTACTTTTTTTGAAAACCATTTATCATCCTTGGTTTTTAATAATCGAAGGCTTTCCGTTCGGACATCATCCCAAATTTTTAGATAATATTCAATCGGTTTATCAACAAGTTGTGCTCGTGATTTAGCACTTAAATCTAGCGCAATATTCCATTCTTTAGCCTCTTCCGTATTGAAACCTCTATTCTCAAAAGTATATAATTGATAATATTTTTCTACTGCGGCTAGGTGCAAAATCATTGCGCCAATTCTA
>CAZMEH010000062.1:0-3122 GCA_964564885.1 uncultured Saprospiraceae bacterium
ATTATTCCTATTTTCAAAATTCAAAGTAATAACCGATTTCCAAATAGAATAAATGACTAAATTATTAATGGAGGTGAAAAACTTAGAAGTACATTTCACTTCTCAATCCAATATTGTAAAAGCTGTAAACAACATTAGTTTTAGCATTAACCGAGGTGAAACTGTTGGCATTGTTGGTGAATCTGGTTCAGGTAAATCTGTTACTGCTCTTTCGATTATGCAATTACTACCCAATAGAGTTAGCCAAATAGTTGGAGGTCAAATTATTTATCATTCTAACCAAAGGAAAGCCCAGGACTTATTAAAACTATCTAACCATCAAATACTTGAATTTCGTGGCAGTGAAATAGCTATGATATTTCAAGAGCCAATGTCTTCCCTTAACCCTGTATTAACTTGCGGTGAACAAATTGTAGAAGCTATTTTATTACATGACGAAATTAGTCTTTCTAATGCTGAACATCTAACATTAAACCTATTTAAAAAGGTGCAGTTGCCTGATCCTAAAAGAGTTTTTCATGCGTATCCGCATGAACTGAGTGGCGGTCAAAAGCAGAGAGTAATGATTGCTATGGCAATGTCTTGCAAGCCGAGTTTACTTATTGCTGATGAGCCAACAACCGCTCTTGATGTAACTGTTCAAAAAAGAATTTTGGATTTGATGCTACAGCTCAAAAACAAAATTAATGCTTCTATTATCTTTATTACACATGATTTGGATGTCGTTGCTGAAATTGCTGATAAAGTCTTAGTGATGTACAAAGGAGAAATAGTAGAGTCTGGAACGGTAGAAGATATCTTTAAAAACCCTAAACATCCTTATACGAAAGGTTTGTTAGCTTGTAAACCTCCGCTTAAGAATAGATTAAAGCGATTGCCCGTCATTGATGATTTTATGGAAGTTGTTTTAGAAAATGGTAAAGCTACTCTTAAAGAAAAAAGTACTGATTTTGAACAAGTAATTGTAAAGAATAGAATATCTACTGAAGAATACAACAAAAGGCAAAAGTTTCTTCAATCTCAAACACCTATTTTAAAAGTCAAAAATCTTAGCACTTGGTTTCCTTCTAAAAAGAATTGGTATGGAAAAACTACTGAATATGTAAAAGCTGTTAATGAGGTCAGTTTTAAAGTATTCAAAGGAGAAACACTTGGTTTAGTTGGTGAGTCTGGCTGTGGCAAAACAACTTTAGGTCGTACTATTCTAAGATTGATTGAAGCAAACTCAGGAAGTGTTGAGTTTGAAGGAAAGTCTATTTTCGAATTAAACGAACAAGAACTAAAAGCGATGAGAAAGGATATTCAAATCATTTTTCAAGATCCTTACTCCTCTTTGAATCCTCGCAAAACTATCGGTGAAGCTATTTTAGAACCAATGATTGTTCATAATATTCTTGAAAACAATGAACAAAGAAAACAACGGGTTTATGAGTTATTAGAAACCGTTGCTTTAGAAAAAAAGCATTACAATCGTTACCCACATGAATTTTCTGGTGGACAACGTCAACGAGTATCTATTGCTAGAGCTTTAGCTACAAATCCCAAATTCATCGTTTGTGATGAATCCGTTTCCGCTTTAGATGTTTCTGTTCAAGCTACTATTTTAAATTTATTGCTTTCTTTACGAGAGAAATATGGGTTAACTTATATTTTTATTTCCCACGATTTATCTGTTGTTAAATTAATGAGCGATAGAGTGATTGTGATGAAAGATGGAAAAATTGAAGAACAGGGCTATGCTGAGCAAATTTATCACCAACCAAAATCCAATTACACCAAAGAACTAATCAATTCAATTCCCAAAGGACTAGTTAAGTAACAGTAAGTAGTATTTCAGTAGCGGTAAGTAGATGTATAAAATACTATAAAACAGTGCCTTAAGCTAAGGTTATTGTCGAATTTCTCACCTTAACCTATTGGTCATTTTAAATAAAAAAAACTATAGTTATTAAATTGTTCTTGTATATCCAAGAATAATTTAACAACTATAGCAGGTCAAACTACAAACTTTATTTTATAAACTTACCATTCAATTTGGCGACCTAAAGGACCAAAAAAGAATTGCCAAAGATTGCCTCTTCTATTTCCTTTTTTGTAATAAACAACTTCTGCATTAGGAAATTTAGACTGAAGTACTTTTTCAAGATGATTACTCGCCCCATTTCTTGTTGCAAAACTACCAATAAAATAACGATATTCATTTGTTGAAACCTCTTCCATCATTAATCCACCATAATTCTCAAAAATAGGATGATTAGAAGGAAGCATTTCATCTCTAGTAAAAAGATTAATACAATATCCCTTTAGTTCCTTTGTCAACTTTTCAACTTTCAAATGAGTTTTTAATTGTTCTTTACTATGGTAACTACTTGTATTCAATAGAGTCTCCGCAGAAACATAGGCTCTTCCCTTCGTTTGTTCTTTTTGGCTCGTTAATACTGTTGGATTAACATAACTGACATAACGATTAAACTCTGCTAAGTCTTTATTAATTTTAGAATCCTTCTCAATTATTTGACTACCCTTATATTGGTTAGTACCTGAAAAATAGGCTTCATCTATTTCATCAACGAAACCATAGTTCATTGCTTCTTCAGTATTTGTAGCAGCAATCAATGGGTATTCTAAAAAAACATTATTACCACTGCCTCCAGGAATTGCTGCACTAAACGGTAATTCTTTTTTATGATTTAATTCAGCTTGCAATTTTTCAATGTATAACCTAAGTTCACCCTGAGTAGCTAGGGATTCTCGTCCACTTTCTAGCAATAGTTGCGTCAAATCACTTATCGATAAATCAGTTGGATATTTTGATTGTAATGTCAATATCTCAGCATTCATTTCTAGTATTTTTTCAACTAATTGTACAATAGTCCTTCCATTACTTTCAGCAACAGAATTAGGTCTTTCCATTTTATAAGAGAGCATACTAATATTATAAAACAGAATATTTAATAAAATTAATACGATCACTGTTAATAGTATATTTTGAATTTTCATAATAGTATACTTTTATTGAGATAAGAACAGCCTGTGACTATCTACCTTATTAGTCTATTTTAAATCACCGCTATCTACTTCATTACTATATCCAAAATCATACTACTGTACATTTTAGAAGT
>CAZMEH010000063.1:0-3512 GCA_964564885.1 uncultured Saprospiraceae bacterium
TTGTTTCAAAACTCTAGAATCCCAATCCTTTTGGAAGCCGATGTTTATGGCGATGTGGATTACTGGGGCTTGAATCCTGCGGAAGGTTTTGGCTTTTTTCGAGAAATGGCTTTGGACGAAGTGCCAAGTGCTAGAGATATTGTATTGTATGAAACCTTACCAAATGAGTTGCCTCGTGTCGGCGGCGTCATGACTTCTGTCATTCAAACGCCTTTGTCGCACGTCAACCTTCGAGCGATTCAAAACCAGATTCCGAATGCCTTTATTCGCAATCCTTTGGAGATTGATTCCATTGCTGACTTGTTGGACAAGTACATTTATTTTCGAGTAGAACAAGACAAGTATTTTATTCGAGAAGCAACACTAGATGAAGTGAATACTTGGTACGATGCTATTCGACCGAAAGAAGAGCAAGACCCGCCATTGAACTTAAGCTATACGGAGATTTTGCCATTGGTTGATGTGACGTTTGGAATGTTTGACGGCTTTGGTGCAAAATGTGCTAACGTAGCAACGATGCGAACTTTCGGCTTTCCAGCAGGAACAATACCAGACGGTTTTGGTGTGCCTTTTTACTTCTATCAAGAATTTATGAAGTATAATAACTTCTTTGAAGAAATAGAGGAAATAATGAACGATGCAGCTTTTCAAGCGGATAGACTTGTCCGAGATGATATGCTAAAGGACTTTAGAAAAAAGATAAAAGATGCCGATATGCCCGATTGGATGTTAGATCAATTGGCAGAAATGCACGAATCTTTTCCAGAAGGTTTATCTATTCGATGTCGTTCCAGTACAAATAACGAAGATTTACCAGGCTTCAACGGAGCAGGTTTATACGATTCTAAAACACAACATCCTCACGAAGGACATATGTCAAAATCTATCAAACAAGTTTATGCTAGTTTGTGGAATTTGCGAGCATTTGAAGAACGTGATTTTTATCGAATCAATCATTTTTTGACTTCAATGGGTGTTTTGTGTCATCCGAATTATCAAGACGAAAAAGCAAATGGCGTCGGTGTGAGCATTGACCCGATTTACGGAACAAGCAATACTTTTTACTTGAATTCGCAAGTAGGCGAGGAGTTGATTACAAATCCTGGAGCGACTTCTCATCCCGAAGAATTGCTATTAGACAGGGTCGTGATTAGCAACAATGACTATATTATCATACATCGTTCTAATTTAATCGGTGATGATACGCTTATCCTAGACGGTTATTTAGATGAAATGAGGGATTACTTAACGGTGATTCATGACGAATTTGCAAAATTATACAATGCAAGTTTTGATGCGAATTTTGCCATGGATATTGAATATAAAGTAACGATTGATGACCGATTGATTATCAAACAAGCTCGCCCGTGGGTGTCATATGTGTTTCAAGATACAGAATTACAAGAACTAGAAAAGGTGAATTTGACACTATTTCCAAACCCTGCAAAGGAATATATTGTGTTGGAATGCGAAGATTGCAAACTAGGTGAAATCAATATTAAAAACATCTTAGGGCAACCGATGCCGACGAAAGATATTGTTTACAATAGCAATTCAAGTGCAACTATTTTCTTGCCAGATTTGCCGATTGGTGTTTATATTATCAGTGGATTTATTGAAAATAATGGTCGATTTTATTCTGCTAAATTTGTGAAAAGGTAATGAATCATTAGAGTGTTTTTTATAAATTAATCGTAAATCAGATTTTTTGATAAGTTTTACCAAAACGCCCTGAAAGGGCAAAAAGCAACAGCACAGGGCATCGCCCTGTGAGAAAAGTAGATAATAAATCAGCCCTGAAAGGGCGTAAGCATAAAGGAACGTATATTGGCTTACGCTCTTTCAGAGCTTGATTTTTGTTTTTTTACTCACAGGGCGATGCCCTGTGCTATTGCTAAAACCCTTTCAGGGCAAAGTAAAATAGTATCATCGCAGCTAAAAAAAGAATGAATAAACTGAGCCAGCCTAACACAAAGAAAGGAACCTCCGAAATAGAATTTATAGCATTAATGGCATTTTTAATGTCAAATGTTGCTTTATGTATTGATGCAGTATTGCCTGCATTGACAGACATTGGTGTAGATTTGAATGTCTCGGATAGCAATCAACTTCAATTTGTAGTGACGATGATTTTTCTAGGTTTAGGACTTGGAGAATTGTTTTTTGGAACATTGTCAGATAGTTTTGGTCGAAAACCTATCGTATATATTGGTGTGATAATATTCATGTTGGCGAGTACTTTAATTGTATTTGCACCCAATTTGGAAATATTTCTCTTAGGAAGAGTGCTTCAAGGAATTGGACTTTCTGCTTCAAGGTCTGTGAGTATTGCGATTATTCGAGACACTTACACAGGCGATAGAATGGCGAGAATTATGTCATTTATTATGACCATTTTCATTCTTGTTCCAATGTTAGCGCCGTTGTTAGGTCAGGTTATTTTAAAGGCTTATAACTGGCAAGCCATCTTTTATTTTCAACTATTCTTTATCAGTATAACCATTACCTGGTTTTGGCTACGACAGAAAGAAACACTAATAGACAGCAAAAGAATTCCGTTTTCTAAAAGCCTGTTTATTAATGGTTTAAAGGAATATTTTCGATATAAAAAGACGGTTGTATATATGGTTGTATCTGGAATGATACAAGGTACTTTTGTTGCTTATTTAGGTGGTTCACCAAAAATATTTCAAATACAATACGGAATGGTCGATGAGTTCGTCTATATATTCGGCGGACTTGCCTTAGCTATGGGATTTTCATCCTTACTAAACGGCATATTGGTGGTGAAATACGGAATGTTAAAACTAGTCAAGACCTCGTTGTTTTGTTTTGTATTATCCGCATTGACGTATATACTTTTCTTTGGTTTTGATGCGAATCCAACCGTAGCCGTATTGATTGCTTTCCTATTTATTCAATTCTTATCGACGGGATTAGTATTTGGAAATTTAAGTGCATTAGCGATGCAGCCGATAGGACACATTGCAGGAGTTGGCGCTGCCATCTATAGTTTTATCTCCATGTCTTTAGCCGTGATAGTCGCTACTTTAGTCGGTCTATTTATAGAAAATACTGCTGTTCCTTTGTTTGTCGGCTTCCTTTTAGTAGGAATATTTTCCATTGTATTAATTCGATTTATTTCAAAAGAAAATGCTTTAGAATAAGATGTTGGAAATGTAACCAAACAGTATTTTAGTAGAAAACCAATCGCTTGTTCAGAGCAATTAAGTTTTTAATAGTGAAACACTAAATCAAACATTAAAAACGAGTATTTTCGTAAGCACAAAAGTAGTAGACCTTATAGATTTCCTACCCATACAGCAATGTGATTTCTGAGCTCTTACAACCCTGAAAGGGTTGAATATGAGTAGCCACGGGTGTTAACCCGTGGTAGATAGAAAACGTTTTTTCGAACTCTGAAAGAGTTCTACAATTATAGTTTGTTGATTTAGTGTAGAACTCTTTCAGCGTTTATTTAATTCTTACTTTTTGACCACAGGTTCATCCCG
>CAZMEH010000064.1:0-5084 GCA_964564885.1 uncultured Saprospiraceae bacterium
AGTAATACTGCAGATAAGAAAAAAGGTATAAAAGTAAAAGAGGTCAAAACTAAGGATGCTGATAAATATCGTTACATGAGTTACAAAATACAAGTAACTAAAACAGATAGCCCTCTTGATTTAAGTCATCATATCTTTACCTTATGTAAAAATGTTACTTTTAACCAAACTAGAAACGACGGCTTTATATATTTTCAAGGTGATTATTCAGATGAAGAACAAGCTAAAATTATCTTAGAAAAAATTCAACGTATTTTTCCACAAGCTACCATTGTAAAAGAAAGACGCTACTTAAAAACGGATGAACAACCTTAATAACTTATTCTTTGCGTCTTTAGTTAACTACCCTTTATCCTTTCTTAACTAAGTAATTTGAGTGATTTCATACCTAAATAGCTCTATTTGTAACTTATTACTCAGAAATTAAAACTTTCTAAAAAAAACCTAAACCTAACTTTATTTGGTTTCAAACCAATATCCGTAACTATATAAATAAATTGATAATTATTCAATATTAAATTTCAATATTGAATTTTCACTTTGGCAAACAACCCAATTTTAATTTTAGTAAAATTCATTTTTTCGATTAAAAATTTGCAATAACTAAAAATACTCCCTACATTTACCATCATAATTGAAACAGTAAGTAATGAAACAATATTTCAATACATATCATTTTTTAACATCAGTTGCGTCTCCACGTCGCAATTATACTGCTGCTTTCCCACGCCGCTTTGGGCGTGTATAATGTTTTCTCCGAGCCAGGACGTTTCGTCCTATTTGATTTCAACATCAATAAGTCTATTCAACTTTTAGTTAACAGCAATTGCTATTAACTACCCTATACTTAATATTTTAATCATTTTTCAAAAACAAATGAAAAGTGAAATGGTATTTCTATGCCATTTTTAGAATACAAAAATGTTTCTTGGTAGCTATTGCCAATAGAATTCAAAAAATAAACAATGAATATATTAATCATCGGAGGTGGAAATATGGGATTAACTTTTGCGAAATCGTTCATCAATTCTCACGTCGTCACACCTGAGCAACTCATTATTTTTGAAAAAAATCAAGAACGAGTAGCGCATTTAAAGACATTAAAGATTGCTCAAATTTTCGATAGCTCAATTTGTATAAAAGCAGCGGACTTAATCATTTTAGCGGTCAAACCTCAAAGTGCCGTAGACCTTTTTGAAGAAATGTCCAAATACGTTGATAAAGACCAGGTTGTGTTGAGTATTATGGCAGGCGTCAAAATTGAAACTATAAAAAAGCACCTCAAACTAGAAAAAATTATTCGTGCGATGCCAAATTTACCAGCTCAAATCGGCTTAGGAATGACAGGTTTTACAGCAACTGAAGCTGTTTCAAGATTTGAATTAGGTACAATTCAAAACCTACTTTCTACAACAGGCAAAACGCTTCATGTTGATAATGAAGAAGCCATTGATAGAATCACAGCAATTTCTGGTTCTGGTCCAGCTTATATGTTTTACTTCTTAAATGCGATGATAAACGCATCCAAAGAAATGGGCTTTAATAAAGGAGAAGCAGAACTTTTGGTTGTTCAAACTTTCAAAGGTGCATTGCAATTGTTCCAGCAAAATAGCTTCACTTGCCAAGACTGGATCAATAAAGTGTCTTCAAAAGGTGGAACGACCGAAGCCGCTATCAAATCTTTTAATAAAGCAGATATTAATAAAAGTATCATTGAAGGAGCGAAAGCAGCTTGGGAACGAGCAGTAGAATTAGGAAATTAATTATTGTTCTAAGTCGGATACCTTGAAGGCGTCCGAACCTTTAAAACACCAGTAAAATGGAAGTAAGAATTGAAAAAGGAAACGCAAGCCATGTAAAATATGCACAAGCGATTTGCGATATAATAGAAAATGCAGCAAAAAAGCGAGGTACAGGAATTGCAAAACGAAGAACAGAATATATCGCCCAAAAACTCTTAGAAGAAAAAGCAGTAATTGCATTGAGAGGTGAAGAAGTTGCAGGTTTTAGTTACATCGAATCATGGGAACACGGTAAATATGTCGCCAATTCTGGTTTAATCGTTTCGCCTCAATTCCGTAAACTCGGATTAGCCAAACGTATCAAAAAAGCCATTTTTGAATTGTCTCGAAATAAATACCCTAACGCAAGAATATTTGGAATAACAACGAGTTTGGCTGTTCTGAAAATTAACTCAGACTTAGGTTACAAGCCCGTTACTTTTTCGGAATTACCACAAGATGAGATATTCTGGAAAGGCTGCTCTACCTGTCCCAATTACGATATTTTGACAAGAACAGATAAAAAAATGTGCCTTTGTACAGGAATGCTCGCACCGTCGAAGGTCGAAGTAGAACAAATGAAATTAGATTTAAGTCATCTGGTTATTAAGTAATAATGAGGTATTATTTTATTCATATAGAATAAATATACTAATCACATAGGAAATGGAAAATAAAGTAGTTTTAGCATATAGTGGCGGTTTAGATACGTCGTTCTGTATCAAGCATTTAACACTTGATAGAGGTTTGGAAGTTCATGCAGTCATGGTTGATACAGGTGGTTTTTCGGTAGAAGAAGTTGAAATTGCCAAAGAAAAAGCCTTTAATCTAGGTGCAGTATCTTTTGAAAGAATAGATGCTGTTGAAGATTATTATGAAAAATGTATCAAATATTTAATCTACGGAAATGTATTGAGAAACAATACTTACCCTTTGTGTGTCAGCGCAGAACGTATTGTTCAGGCAGTTGGTGTGGTAGAATATGCGAATAAAGTCAATGCAAAATATGTGGCGCACGGTAGCACAGGTGCAGGAAATGACCAAGTTCGTTTTGATTTAATGATTCAGATTCTAGGCGAAAACTTGGAAGTTATCACGCCAATCAGGGATTTACAATTGTCTCGTCAAGCAGAAATTAAATACTTGAAAAAACACGGAATTGACCTCAATTGGGAAAAAGCAAAATATTCTGTCAATAAGGGAATTTGGGGCACGAGTGTAGGCGGTGCAGAAACCTTGACTTCTGATCAAGCTTTGCCATCGAGCGCTTATCCAACTCAATTATCAAAAGAAACGCCAGAAACCGCAACACTTCATTTCAAAAAAGGTGAATTAGTTGGTTTGAATGAGGAAACATTTTCGCATCCGACACAAGCGATAAAAGCACTTCAGGTCATTGCAGGCGCATTTGCCATTGGTCGAGATATTCACGTTGGTGATACAATTATTGGTATAAAAGGTCGTGTTGGCTTTGAAGCAGCTGCGCCTATGGTCATTCTAAAAGCGCATCATTTACTAGAAAAACACACCTTAACGAAGTGGCAACAATATTGGAAAGAACAGTTAGCGAACTGGTTCGGAATGCTTTTGCACGAAGGTCAATACCTTGAACCTGTGATGCGAAATATTGAAACTTTCCTAACCGACACACAAGAAAATGTCACTGGAAAAGTCTTTGTAAAGTTACATCCTTATCGTTTTGAAATGATTGGAATCGAATCTCCTCACGATTTGAAAAATCCAGATTATGGCGATTATGGTGAAATGAACAAAGGCTGGTCAGCCGAAGAAGCTAAAGGCTTTATCAAATTAATTGGTCAACAGAGTAAGATTCATCGATTGGTTAATTCTTAGGAACGGTGCACGGTTGACGGCGCACGGCGTTTTAGCCTTTTGGAATATTTTTTATCAAAATTCAACTAATAAAAGTAACGCTTTGCCGTGCGCCGTGTACCGTAAACCGTGCGCCAATAAAAAAACAACATGACAATAAGAATAGGCATCATAGGCGGTGCAGGTTATACAGCGGGCGAATTGATACGAATTTTATTAAATCATCCGAACGCAAAAATTACTTTTATTCATAGTACGAGTAATGCAGGAAACCTAGTGAGTGACGTGCATTCGGACTTAATCGGAGAAACGGATTTGGTCTTTTCTAATGAATTGAAAAATGATGTTGATGTGATTTTTCTTTGCATGGGACACGGGCGCTCAAAGACATTTTTAGAAAAAAATACAATCTCAGCGAATATCAAAATTATTGATTTAAGTCGTGATTTTCGTTTAAAATCGGATAGCCATAATTATATCTATGGTTTACCAGAATTGAATAAAAATGCTATAAAATCATCTAGTTATATTGCTAATTGCGGTTGTTTTGCGACAGCTATTCAGTTGGCGTTATTACCTTTAGCGAAAGCAAAACAGCTAAATGAAGCCGTTCATGTTCACGCAATTACAGGCTCGACAGGTGCAGGACAGCAGCCGAGCAGCACCTCTCATTTTAGTTGGAGGAACAATAATATCTCTATTTATAAGGCATTCAATCATCAGCATTTAGACGAAATCAAACAGAGTTTGCGGCAATTGCAACCGACTTTTGATAAGGCGATTCATTTTCTGCCTGTTCGTGGTGATTTTCCTAGAGGTATTTATGCAAGTGCTTATTTGACGAGTGATTTGACAATTGAAGCTGCAACAACATTATATCAAGATTTTTATAAAAATGAGCCGTTTGTTCATATTTCTGATAAAAGCCCAAATTTGAAACAAGTTGTAAATACCAACAAGGCTATTCTTCATATCGAAAAACATGGTGACCAGTTATTGATTATTTCAATGATTGATAATCTTATCAAAGGTGCTTCTGGTCAAGCGGTTCAGAACATGAATTTGATGTTTGGGTTGGAAGAAACTTCGGGATTGAAGCTGAAGGCTATTGCTTTTTAATAGAATACTTAAAACTATATTAACAGACTATTAAGACATAAACAATTACCACCTCATTTCGTACTTGACACGGAATCTATATTCTGATTACGACTGATATTTGTGCGCTCGTATTTTGAAGCTTCCGTGTCAAGCACGGAACGAGGTAAATATTTTAAGAAAAATAACTAGTGATGAAAAATAATCTTTTTGACGTATATCCATTATTTGACCTTGAGCCCGTAGAGGGTAGAGGAAGTTATATTTACGATAAGGATGGTAATGAGTATTTAGATTTATACGGAGGTCATGCTGTTATTTCCGTAGGCCACTCACATCCATACTACGTCCAAAAAATCAGCGAGCAGCTAC
>CAZMEH010000065.1:0-4621 GCA_964564885.1 uncultured Saprospiraceae bacterium
GCAACTTATTTATATTTCTTCACTAAATAGATTCCTAAACTGTTTTGTTACCTGATATGACCTTCTTTAAAAATAGATTTTTTGGTATATTGATTTTTTATAGAAAATAATTTTCGTAGAAAATCACGAATAAAGATGTCTTGCCGTGTGCCGGTTATTATCACTTCCGAGAATAAGAATTCCACCTCGCTCGATGTCCTCTAATATCCAAATGCACCGCACGAGTTCCAGGATACAAGCCAACGCCACCACTATTTTTAATGATTTTATTTTCTGCTAAATCTAGCACGATTTTTTTATCTTCTTCCGTGTATTTTCCATCACGATTAATATCTTGCACACTAATATCAACTGCTTTTCCAGACAAATGCTGGCTTCTAGTAGCACCGCCAACTTCATCGTTTCGCCTAGGGTGACGATGTCCAGACCTTAGAAATAATGCGTTTCTATCATGTCCCATTTTTTCGAGTTCATCTTGCAATTCAATCACTTTATACAAAATCCGTTTGTCCAGCAGCCAATACACATCAACATCTTCGCCTCTTAGCGCAGCATAATAATTTTTGTCTTTTGAAACTAGATTTTTAATGCGAGTTTTACCAACTATTCGATGATAAATACTATCGCCAGGCACTTTGTAGAAAGTTCCGCTGCGCACCATTGAGCTATATTTTGAAAGATTCATTTTAGAATATTTCAAATAGTCTTTGTCGATTTCTTTGTAGGATACTTTTTCAAATGAATGGAGGATGACGTCAAGTTCTGCTTTAGTAGTGACATAAGGATTGTCATGAGTTTGGTCATAAATAATAGCAGCAGAGCGACCAGAGAGCTTTAAAAATATTAATCCTGCAATTATAATGAGAAGACCGAAGCAAATAGAAAGGATTTTTAATTTACGTTTCATGGAAGTTAGGATTTAAATAAATAAAAGAACAATTGAGCAGCCGAACAATGGAACAATTAAATGCAGAAGTACTCAAATTAAAACTGGGTTTTAGAACGATATACTTCTACATTCAATTATTCAGCTGTTCGGATGTTCAATTATTCTTTTATTAAATTTTTCTAAGCAACATACAACATACCAGCAACTGCCGCAGTCATCAGACAAGCAACCGTACCAGCAATTAAAGCTCGCATTCCGAACTCTGTCAAAGTCTTACGTTGACCAGGAGCAAGAACGCTAATTCCTCCAATTTGGATACCGATAGAAGCGAAATTTGCAAAACCACAAAGTGCATAAGTCGCTAATATTTTTGATTTAGGTGTCAATTCAACAAGCGGTAATTGAGCATAAGCAAAGAACTCATTCAATACCGTTTTTGTTCCAAGTAGTTGTCCCATGACCAATAAATCTACATTTGGCGTACCAATCAACCAAGCCAATGGCGCAAAAGCACAACCCAAAATATAAGTAAAGTCAAAGCCTTGAAAACGTCCATCAGTAGCAATAACTACTTGTTCATTCCAACCAGTCCACTCTCCTATTGTTCCAATGAAAAGCGCATTAACCATGCTAAGCAATGCCGTAAACACAAGCAACATCGCACCAACATTTACTGCTAAACGCACACCATCGGTCGTTCCACGAGAAATCGCATCCAATAAATTTTCACCAATATCCTGTTTTGGAATATCCAAACTCCTACTTAAAGTGTCTTTGCTAACTTCTGGAAAAATAATTTTAGAAGCTACAATGGCTGCGGGTGCAGACATAATCGAAGCAGTTAGTAAGTGTTTTGCAAAATAAGCTTCTAAGACTTCATCACCTCCGCCAAGAAAACCCATGTAAGCCGCAAAAACACCACCGGCAATAGTTGCCATACCACCAGCCATCAAACAAAGCATTTCCGATTCTGTCATTTTCTCCAAGTATGGCTTCACCACAAGCGGAGCTTCCGTTTGACCAATAAAGACATTCGCTGCCATTGATAAACTTTCTGGACCAGATAAGCCCATGAAGCGAGACATTATCCAAGCAAAACCTTTGATAACTATTTGTAAAATGCCTAAATAATAAAGAATGGCAGTGAAAGCAGAAAAGAAAACGATGGTTGGTAAAACTCGAAATGCGAAAATATAACCAATAGATACTGGGTTTTTCAGTCCATCGGTTCCGACATTGGCGATTTTACCGCTGATTAACATATCTCCGAAAATGAAGTTAGCACCAGCTTCTGAGAAGTTTAAGATTTGAACAAAACCGTTCGCTATTCCATCAAAAACATTACTAACGCCTGGTACGAATAAAATAAATACGCCCAGTATTATTTGTAATGCGACGCCAATTGTTACCAATTTCCAATCGACAGCTTTACGATTAGCGGATAATAAATAACAAATTCCTAATAAAGCAACAATTCCTAGTAAACCTCTGGATACGTTAAGTAAGATGTCCATTCCCTTTGTTTGATTTTATTTATTTAGAGTAGAAAGGAAAGAACAGAGAACAGGGTTTATAAACTCTGTTCTCTGCTCTCTTTTCTGAATAATTAGTCATAAAAAACAAATCTAGGAAAATTAGTTGATTGTCCATTAGTCTTTATTAACAAAAGTTCTTAGGAAGCCATTTGATTAATTTAAATTATTCAGGATAATTGTATTCCTTGAAGGTTTGAAGTAGTTTAAATATTTGAGGACTTTGAACAGGAAAATTTTTAGACATCTTAGCTTTAAAATCAAGCTGTTCGTTTAATAAGTCTATTTCTTGTGTATCTTTCATTTTTTTAAATCCCATTCTCCATGCAGGAAAATTTCGTTCAAAGATGTCCATTGACAGTAATAGAATAACACCTGTATGTCGAATATCTTCTTTAATTTTAGAAAAAAGACCTTCAATTCTTAGTTTTTCGCCTTCTAGCACTTGAATAAAAGAACCTTTACCATAAAGTAACACTCCTGTAATATTTACAGCATTATTATTAGCTCTTGATGTAGATAAAATTCTACTTAATTCTTCTTCTGTCAAGTCTGACGTACTTGAACTTAAATAAACTATGCTATGTAACATGTTTTCAATTATTTTTTATTGTTAAGTCAGCTTATAATACCTAACTAATTGATAATCAGCACCTTAATACTGATTATTATAAAATCTAGAAATATAAAATTACTTTTAAAAAATCATTTGTATAGCGTACAGAATGTATTAATAATTAAAAATAGTGGTTCTTTGAAAAACTCCGTGATAAGATATTTTTCGTAAAAAAAACGCCTTGCCGTCAGCCGATTTTTAAAATCTCCACAAGATTTTCAAAAAAACAAAATAGTTTATGGAAGAAGATATTTTACAATTGAAATTATTTAAAACCTCACTGTAAAGACTTTACACTAAAATAATTTTTGTTTGCCACAAACCAGTTTGACAAATTTTATTTTGCACAAAGGGCTTATTTGTAGTTATTAATTTATAATATTGGCCATGCAAATGATATACCAAAATTCAACTATTTAAAATTAGTTTATAAAATGCTCAATACTTTTTTCAAAGATTTAAAGGTTATCGAACTGGCTAGCGTCTTAGCTGGGCCAGCCATCGGAATGTTTTTTGCAGAGCTCGGCGCAAAAGTTATCAAG
This sequence comes from uncultured Saprospiraceae bacterium, assembly GCA_964564885.1. Lineage (GTDB taxonomy): Bacteria > Bacteroidota > Bacteroidia > Chitinophagales > Saprospiraceae > CAKZLL01. Next base: position 3,580 of record CAZMEH010000065.1, read on the forward strand.
GTAGAAAACAGCAAAACCAAAGGCGATATTACCAGACATTGGAAATTGCCAACCGAAGATAAAAACAGTGCTTCATCTGCTTACTACTCGTCAGTCAATTGGAATAAAGAAGTTTTGATGTTGGATTTGAAAGATGAAATGGATTTAAATCTGCTTTATCAGCACATCAAATCAGCTGACATTGTGATTAGTAATTTCAAAGAAAAATCTGCTCAGCAACTAAAAGTCGATTATCAATCACTTAAACCATTAAACCCTACGCTTATTTTTGCGCACCTCAAAGGCTTTCCAGATAATGATAGAGTAGCTTTTGATATAGTTTTACAAGCCGAAACTGGTTTTCTTTTTATGAATGGTGAACCTAATCGACCGCCCGTCCGCATGCCTGTTGCGTTGATTGACTTGCTTGCTGCGCATCAATTAAAGGAAGCTATTCTTGTTGGATTAATTAATCGTTACAAAACAGGTGAAGGCTGTCAAGTCAGTACTTCGCTCTATGAAGCTGCCGTTTCTTCGCTCGCAAATCAAGCGACAAACTGGCTCATGGCGCAACATATTCCACAAAAAATGGGTACGCAACATCCAAATATTGCGCCTTATGGTGATATGTTTCAGACCAAAGACGGAAAATCAATTGTTTTAGCTATTGGCACAGATAGACAATTTGTTTCTTTTTGTAAAGCTGTCGAGCTAGAAGAATTACTAACGGATGAGCGATTTATGGAAAATTCAAATCGGGTGATTCATCGCATAAGGTTAGCGGATGTCATCGCTGATAAAATTCAATATTTCAATGCTGAATTACTTTTAAATAATTTAAATCATGCAAAAGTACCTGTTGGAATTATCCGAAATATGCAAGAGGTTTTTGAAGTTGATGCTGCACAATCTATGATTTTAACGGATGATGAGAATGGAAAACGAGTAAAAACGGTTGTTTTTGAAATAGAATGATAGATTATATCATACTACTATACATTCTTAAAAAATCGAGATAAAGATACGTTTACTAAACTTTAAAAGTTTAGTAAACGTGGTTACG
>CAZMEH010000066.1:0-5294 GCA_964564885.1 uncultured Saprospiraceae bacterium
AAAACAGAAATAAATGAAAATTTTAGTCATCGGAATATTTTTATTATTATTCAATTCTTGTAGTAAAGACAATGATGATTCAACAGAAATAACTAATCCAGTTGGTAATTCCATAAATAAAATAATGGCTTTAGGCGCATCGCGAGTAGCTGGTGATAGACCTGAATATGAAAGCTTCAGATACGAGCTTTGGAAAGACCTAACGGAGCATAGTTGGACATTCGACTATGTAGGGACTCAAACAGATGAGGCTTCTTACCCAATGTTTAACAATCTTGATTTCGATATTGACCACGAAGGAAGAGCTGGTTGGACTTCAGGACAAATTCTAAATGATATTAATAATTGGCTTGTAGAAACAGGTGCGCCAGACATTGTACTTTTTAGTTCACCTGGTGGGAACGACGCCTTACAAGGTTTACCCTATAATCAAGCGCTATCAAATATAAACGAGATAGTTGATGCTTTGCAAAATGTAAATCCTGAGGTAACTATAATCATTGAACAATTAGCACCTGCAAGGTCGGATTTAATGACTACCGAATTGACAAATTACTTCAACCGGTTGACACAAGATGTACTGACTATTGCATCAGACCGTTCTACAACTTCGTCACAGATTATTACGGTAGATATGTTCACAGGCTTTACAGATAGCTTATTGGCAGATGATGTACACTACAATGAAGCTGGCGCTAACTTTATAGCCAGTCAATACTATAACGTACTTTTAAATATATTGGAATAATAAAAACTACTATCAATTTCATCGAATAATTTATCTAGCTTGTCGAGATAAGACTACATCTTTGTTTTAGTTTCCTTAATTTAAAGGGTATCAGTTTTTTTAACATTTTTAAAATCAGGTAATCAAATGTCAGAACAACCAAGAAGAAAATTATCATCAGGAACAATATTCATAGGATGCATGTTTGTCGGTGTCGGAATAGGCATGCTAACTGGTGCACGTCAAGCAGGAACGATGATTGGAATGGGCGTTGGCTTTCTAGCAATGGCTTTAATGCAACATAATAATAATTCTGAAGACGTAGAAACTGAATATTAGAACGCCAGAAAGTCAACTAATTAGACCTCATAGATTTTGAAAATCTATGAGGTCTAATTAGTTAAGAGAAGAAACATAAATAAGTTAAACAGTTACTGCTTTTTTAAACGAAACTACTTCGTCATATTCTCTTTTGAAATTAGCCAATTGTTGATACTTTGCAGCTTCCGACCAGTTTAATAAAGTTGCCATTTGGTCTGCCAAATATGGATACCAGTGACCGAGTGTTTCCCGTTCAAAATACAATCTTCCAGTACGTCTAATTAGAAAATCGTTCAAATTAGTCACCATTTCATGTTCGACTCCATACCAGATTTCAGCCGTTAAAATACGTTTTTCAGCATCTTGAATTTCGCCGTACAACTCAAACGCTTTTTCTATAATTGCATCTGTTTCTGTTCCATACTTTTGAACTAAACTAACGACATGATGCGACTTTAGCCCAATTTGTGAAACCTCTCCTGCCCTTCTAATCATGAAATCCTCAACTGCTTTATTCGAATCAAATTTTCCACCAAGCAATTGTAGTTTTTCAGTAGAACACTTTCTAAGCATTTTATACTTATGCGGATCAGCTTGTCGAATGCGTTGAGTCACTACATCAATGATGCGTTCCGCCATTTTTCGATAACCCGTTAGTTTTCCACCAGCAATCGAAATCAAACCAGTATTTGAATAAAAAATCTCATCTTTTCGAGACAATTCAGAAGGAGATTTTCCATCTTCGTGTATCAACGGACGCAATCCTGCCCAAGTTGAAACCACATCTCTTGCTTCCAGATTAGCCTCTGGGAACATAAAATTAGTCGCTTTCAAAACATATTCTACATCAGCAGCATTCGTCACAGGACGTTCAATGGTACCTGTGTAATTCGTATCCGTCGTTCCAACATAAGTAATTTTACCTCGTGGAATCGCAAAAACCATTCGCCCATCTTGTTCTACATCAAAATAAACCGCCTGCTTCAACGGCAATTTTTCATAAGGAAAAACAATATGAACGCCTTTTGTCAAGTGCAAACGCTTTCCTTTTATCTCTTCTTTGTCTTTTTCTCTCAATTTATCCACCCAAGGACCTGTTGCATTTACCACTACATTCGCTCGAATTTTGAACGTTTCGCCAGAAATTGAATCTTTTACGATTGCTCCAACGACTTTTTCATTTTCGTACCAATAGTCGGTTACTTCTGTATAATTGGCACAATCCGCATCATTTGCAACAGCCGTTTTTATATTTTCAATGGTCAATCGAGCATCATCCGTTCTATATTCATAATATAAACCGCCACCTTTTAGAATTTCTTTACGCAAAAGTGGTTCTAAATCTTCTGTTTGCTCTTTGGAAAGCATTTTTCGACGCTCGTCTTTTTGAACACCTGCCAAAAAATCATAGACTAAAAGACCGATAGAACTCATTGTTTTTCCTAGAGAACCATTTTCAACGATTGGCAAAAGCATCTTTTCTGGCACTACAAGATGTCTTGCGTTGCGGTGAACGATTGCTCTTTCGCTTCCAACTTCATGAACCAATTTTATTTCAAATTGCTTCAAATAACGTAGTCCGCCATGAACCAACTTCGTCGAGCGGCTACTTGTGCCCCAGCCGAAATCTTTCATTTCTACCAAAGCAGTTTTTAAACCACGAGTTGTTGCGTCAAGTGCTGCACCTGCGCCCGTAATTCCACCGCCAATGATTAATACATCATAGGTTTCGGATTGAAGACTTTGAATAATTGCTTTTCTATTATGTGCTGAAAATGATTGCATTGAAATGCTATTTTAATGGTTGTGTTTGTTTATTTAACTACAAACGGATAGGATTGATTATAGTTTTATATGATGATAAATATAAACTTCCCAAGTCTCAATACCGATAGGTATCGGTATTGTAAGTTAGTCCTTTATAAAAATCTGAACTATAATCTATTTTGAGCCTAATCCTCTAAATAGCTTCTGAATCAATTCTAAATCATCGTAAACAGAATAATCTTTAGCATAGAAAAAATTCACTCTGTCTATTGTCGAGGAATTGTATTTTTTATTGGTAAATGGCGTTAATGGCGAAAGGATTCCCGTTTTAATCTTCGGTAAATTTTGTCCAGAATTATTATTCGTTGCATAACCAATCCAAGATTTTTTACCAATCCAAACATTGAATAAGTTCTTAATAAATTGAATAGGTTTTTTTATTAAAACCAATGAAACGGGTAACAAAATCGTCAAAACCAATGCAATCAAGACATCGAAAACTCGCTTATTTCTTCTGCTCATTGAGCTTGCAATTCCATATTGAACATCAATCGTATATAAATTACCTTGTGAATTTTTAGAACTACTTCCGATGATTGAATTGCTATTTGGTGCAATAATTTTATAATCAATCGTTGAACCTAACTTCACCATCCAGTCCATAATAGATTGGTTGCTCAGGTCTTTTGCACAAAAAATAATTTCACCTACCTTATATATATTAACTATTTCAGCAAGTCCTTCTTCATTTCCAATAAATACTTGTTCGCTTTCATTTTTAGCCGCTGAAACCGTTCCAATGAAGTTATTCCAAACCTGCGCTTGATACATCAAACTTTGCACTCGCTCACTTTCAGGCTGACTACCAACTATAATATAATTGTGTCCTTTTGATTGTGAAATATTAAAGTTTCTAAATTCCAAAAAATGCAACGCCAATCGCATTCCTACCATTGAAATAGCCGTCCAAACTGCACCCAGAATAATCAACATTCGGGAGGTTCGATATGGCGCATCCAAGAAGCCATAAACCGCAGCCAAAACGATTGTTCCAATAATCACACCTCGCAAAATTCGATGCAAATTGTACTTACTATCATAACCACCACTGAAATAAATCGTTGTTAACCAGATAGATATGTACAAAGGCATATTAAACTGCGCAAAGGTTGACGTATAGTAATCTGGATTATCAAAATAGGAAGTTGCCCAAAAATCCTTCAAGAAAAACAAACCTGTAAAGATGAAAAGCGCATCTAAAATAGGTAAATAAGCCTTTTCAAAGAAGTTGGAAAAGACCGTAATACTTGCTCGAAGATAAATCGCAAGTTGCATCATTAATATAAAAAAACGAGCTTCTTTACCTTTAAAATGCTTTTTTGCAAAAATAATCATCGCATTATAAAACACCTTTACATAGTTTAAACTACCTCGTTTTGTACTTTCTCCTTTGTAATGAATGATTTTAGTCTCTGGAAAATAATAATTCTTAAATCCGCCTTCTGTAATTCGATAAGACAAGTCAATATCTTCACCGTACATGAAAAAAGCTTCATCTAACAAACCAACTTTATCTAAAGTCGTTTTGCGCATAAACATAAATGCGCCTGCTAGAATTTCTATTTCGTGCGTTTCCTCATTGTCTAAATATCCAAGGTGATAATGATTGAACTTTTTTGACTTTGGAAAGATAGAAGAAAGACCAAAGGTTTTGTAAAAAGCGACCCACGGAGATGGGAAACCACGCTTGGATTCTGGTAGAAATTTACCTGAACCGTCAATCATTTTACAACCTAAAGCACCTGCGTCAGGATGCGAATCCATGAAATCAATGCATTTGCTAAAAGTGTCTTCTTCAACAACCGTATCAGGATTCAGCAATAATACATATTCGCCTTTAGATACTCGAATAGCTTGATTATTCGCAATTGAAAAACCCACATTTTTGTCGTTGGCAATTAACATGACTTCTGGAAACTTCTCTCGAACCATTTCTACCGAGCCGTCCACCGAGACATTATCAACTACAAACACTTCCATAGAAAGTCCCTTCGAGGCTTTTCTGACCGATTGTAAAGCTTGTTCTAGAAAGTACTTTACATTATAATTGACTATGATGACCGATAACTTCAAATGATTTCTTTTTTGCAAGCTAGTATCGGATACCTTAAAGGTATCCAATACCTAAATATTCTTTTTTTGTTAATATTTCAAGTTGCGAAAATACAATTTTTTTATTGTTGGCTTATACATTTATATCCATACTGCTGTACATTTTAGAAGTCAGAGGTGAGAACTACCGATTACTATCGGTATCGCTGTCAGATCGCCTACGGCTGTCAGAGGCAAACAAATAGTACAATTTATATACCGTTTTTATTTATTGATTTTCAAAATGTACCGTAGTATGATTAATGCGCTATTATTTGCAGCAATCAAACAATTATAGCAATCAAATAATTGCTTCTATCCTTGTATT
>CAZMEH010000067.1:0-4943 GCA_964564885.1 uncultured Saprospiraceae bacterium
CGTAGCTTCGGCACGAAAACGCTACATTCGAGCCGAAGCTACGCTCCTAAATCTCTATTATTAGAACACGGTTTCTACAAACCGTGTCGGAGCTATGCTCCTTTTAGATTTGTGGGTAATTGTTAGATCTTGAAAGTATGATACGTAGTTTTTTAAGCCTCCTTAGTCACCAACTGCTTAATCTTGATATGAAATGCTGCAAAAATCAAAGTCATAATTGGACTTAGATAATTGAAAATGGCAAAAGCAAAATACTCACTTACCGAAACGCCCAACACGCCCGATTGATACGCACCGCAAGTATTCCAAGGAATAAGAACAGACGTTACCGTTCCACTATCTTCTAGCGTTCTACTCAAGTTTTCTGGCGCAAGTCCTTTTTCAGCGTATGCTTTTTCAAACATCTTACCAGGAACAACAATCGCCAAATATTGGTCAGATGCGGTAACATTCAAAGCTAAACAACTTCCTACAGTACTTGCAAATAAACCAAACGTAGATTTTGCCATGCTCAATAAAGCTTGACTAATACGAGATAATGCGCCAATTGCGTCCATAATTCCACCGAAAACCATGGCACACATAATCAACCAGATTGTTTTAAGCATTCCATACATGCCGCCAGAAGAAAATAAACTACTAATTTCTTTATCAGGGTATAAAGCTTGTAACTCTGTATTTGCCGCTTCGATGCTTGCGCCTTCCGTGATGGCAATCATGACCGCTTTATAAGTACTATTGAAATCTAAAGAGTCAACTCCTGCGATGCCTTGTAAAATTCCTGGTTGAAAAATAATCGCAAAAACGCCACCGAGCAATGCACCAAATAAAAGTGCAATCAATGGTTTTGTCTTTTTTATGATTAAAAATACAACCGAAGCAGGAACAAGAAATAACCAAAGACTTATATTAAAATGAGAAGTGATTACATTTGAAATAGCGGTCGTATCCGTCGTTCCATCAAAGGTTAAAGACATATTTATAAAGACAAAAGCAATCAATGTAATGACAATTGAAGGAATCGTTGTGTATGCCATATAACGAATGTGAGTAAATAAATCACTTCCTGCCATAGCTGCTGCCAGATTCGTTGTATCAGACAAAGGCGACATTTTATCACCAAAATATGCGCCTGAAAGAACGGCACCTGCGGTCATTCCCATTGGAATACCCATTGCGGAACCAATTCCAATCAGCGCAATACCGACTGTTGCGGAAGTTGTCCAAGAACTACCTGTCGCTAATGAAATCACCGCAGCGATAATTACACAGGCTGGCAAGAAAATACTCGGATGTAAGATTTGTAAACCATAATAAATCATGGCAGGAATAATTCCACTAATCAGCCAAGTTCCTGCTAATGCACCAACGAGTAACAAAATAAGTACTGCACCAGATGTTGATTTGAAATTATTTCCAACTTCGTCTAGCATTCGTTTGTAAGTCACTTTGTTGCGAAAACCAACAATAGCTGCGACTGCCCCGCCGAGTAATAAAATAAACTGATTTGAGCCGCTTAAAGCATTGTCGCCGAACACAAAAACATTATATGCTAATAGTGCAACAAGCACGATAATGGGAATTAAGGCTTCCCAAATGTTTAATTCTTTATTTTCTTGTACTGAATATTCACTCATTGGTTAGTTATTATTTATAGTTGGTAATTCTTATTTATTACTAATTATTGATGGTTTTAAAAGAAACTTATACACCAGCGACATGGTGTAACCTTGCTAAAAATATAAATATTTCTTGGAATGTAGAGCATTTTACGCTTTTACATTGATTAACGTCGTTGAAAGCTATTAAGCTAATTTTGCAAATTAAATAATTCTGTAATAATGAACTAATTATTAACTGGTTGGAATTTGAAATCTAAAATCGTCAATCCTGCCTACCAGCAGGCAGTCTAAAATCGTCAATCACCAGTCTTGCATGTGATTAAAAAAAGCCTTATATTTGTACTATATGAAAGGCTCGGGAGAGGGAACAGTGATGTTCCCTCTTTTTAATGCGAATAAGCGAAGAAAGAAAATTATGGAAGAGAAATTAGTAGAATTGTTAGAGTTGAAATTCCAAGACGAAGGATTTGAGGATTTGTTTTTTGTGGATATGACTTTCAATGAAGCCAGTAAGAAAGTAGAGATTTTTGTAGATAGCGATAGTCAATTGACCATAGATCAATGTGCTAAAATCAATCGCTATTTACAATTCCATATTGACGAAGAAGGTTGGTTAGGTGAGAAATATACTTTAGATGTTTCTTCTCCAGGTATCAGAAGACCGATTAAATTAAAACGTCAATATAAAAAGAACATCGGTAGAGGAATTGAGTTGAAACTCGAAAACGGTGATAAGCGAGAAGGAACGTTAATTGCTGTTACGGAAGAAACACTGACAATTGAAGAAAAAGTCAGAGTGGAAGGTAAGAAGAAAAAAAGAGATGTTCAGAATGATATCGTAATAGCTGATATCACAAAAGCAGTGATAAAATTTAGTTTTAAATAAACATGAATTGATTGATTGTTTTATTGTTCTATACAATATAGCAATGAAACAATTGTAATAATAGAATAGGATATGTTGAATTTGGTAGAATCCTTTGGTGATTTTAAATCAAGGAAAAATATAGACCGCCCAACAATGGTTCGTGTACTGGAAGATGTTTTCCGTACATTGATTAGAAAACGATATGGTTCTGATGATAATTTTGATGTAATTGTCAACATCGACAAAGGTGACTTGGAATTGTGGCGTGTTCGTGAAATCGTCGGAGACGGCAAAGTAGAAGATGATAGCACACAAGTTGGCATTTCGGAAGCTCAAAAAGTGGAAGAAGATTACGAAGTAGGAGAGGAATGCTATGAACAAATTACCATTTCTGTATTTGGTCGTAGACAAGTAATGGCTGCTCGTCAGACATTGATTTCTCGTATTTTGGAATTAGAAAAAGATGATATTTTCCGTCAATATAGCGAAAAGGTAGGTGACTTAATCGTTGGTGAAGTACATCAAATATTGAAACGTGAGATTTTAATTATTGATGATAATTCTGGTCATGAATTGGTGATGCCTAGAAGTGAAACCATCAGAGGTGATTTCTTCCGTAAAGGTGATATGGTTCGTGGTATCATTAGAGAAGTAAGAATGAAAAACAATACGCCTATCGTTGTTGTTTCTCGTACTTCTAATGACTTTCTTTCAAAATTACTAGAACAAGAAGTTCCAGAAATCGAAGATGGTTTAATCACTATTCAGCGAATAGAACGTATGCCTGGAGTTCGTGCAAAGATTGCTGTTGAGTCTTATGACGATAGAATTGACCCGGTCGGTGCTTGTGTTGGTATGAAAGGTTCTCGTATTCACGGTATCGTTCGTGAGTTGCGTAATGAAAACATTGACATTATTAATTATACAACTAATGTTAGTTTATTCATTCAACGTTCATTGACACCTGCTGCTATCACCCGAATTGATTTGGATGAAGAAAAGAAACGTGCTGCTGTTTATTTGAATGCAGATCAAGTTTCTTTGGCTATCGGTAAAGGTGGTGTAAATATCAAATTGGCCAGTCGATTGACTGAATATGTCATTGATGTGTACCGTGATTCTCAAGAAACGCCTGATTATGATGTTGCGCTTGATGAATTTAAAGATGAGATTGAGCCTTGGGTTTTGGAGGAATTGAAATCAATTGGTTGTGATACGGCTAAAAGTGTACTTGATTTAAGTGCAGATTATTTGGTGCGTAGAACGGATTTAGAAGAGGAAACTATTCTACACATCCTTCAAGTATTAGAATCTGAGTTTAACTCTTAAAAGATTCATTGTCTTACTGTTCTATTATTTTTGCGAAACATTACAAGAAAGCTATGTTTCGCAAAAATAATAGAATAGCGAGTTCTTGCCACAGGCAATAGAATACTATTTATATCGTCTCCTTACTTTTCTAATAAAAGCTTGTGTACGCTTAATGCGGTTATCATCTAACCAATCATTTTCAGGTGCAAGCTCTTTAATAATGTAGGCTTTAGCTTCTACAAAGTTTGCAAAACCATCTAAAGTATCTAAAGCCTTATTGAAGTGATTAGAGTTTCCTCCAAATAATTCATTTTGAATTAAAAAACGCTCATTAATACCCATTGATGTGCGAATATTTGTAATCTTACCTTGTCCTAATTTTTGAGAAAGTGCTGTAATGCGTTCTTCTTCAAATAAGACATCATATTCATCAAAATTCACTGGCGTAATTTCTGGCTCAACAACCTTTGGCGTTTCAACTCTTGGTTTCGGCGGAACGTAAACAGGCGTTTTGACCTTTGGTGTTTCAACTCTTGGTTTTGGCGGAACGTAAGCAGGTGTTTCGACCTTTGGTGTTTCAGCTCTTGGTTTCGGCGGAACGTAAACAGGTGCTTCGACCTTTGGTGTTTCAACTTTTGGCTTTGGCTGTTCAGCTTGTCGTGGAATTTCAAATTCTATAACGCTAGATTTTTCTTCCTTAGCAGGTTCTACTTTCTGCGGAGTTTTCGTTATGACTTTCCTTGGAGCAAGCGGTTTTGTTTTAGAAACAGGCGGTTTCGAAGAAATATGTTTCGCAGCCGCAGGTTCAGCTTCAAAAATAAAACTATCATAAAACGCTCTGACATATGATAGCATTAAGTCTTTTTCAATTTGAGATGTATTTTCTTCGTCTTCTTCAATACCTGCAAACAATCGATTGATTTTGTTTAAATAGCTTTTTGCTTTTCCTATGTTCATATGATTAAGAGAATTTTATTTTAATAACATTGTCTTATTGCTATAATTTAGCAATAGGATTACATTTACCAAATGTAATTAATAATCAGTTTAATATTATACATGGTACGATATTATTTTGAATATGTTATAATTTCTATTAAAACAGATTATACTAAATTTTATTGGTTCTTTGAAAATTATTG
>CAZMEH010000068.1:0-3371 GCA_964564885.1 uncultured Saprospiraceae bacterium
CCATGCAGCCCATGATGTATCACATGTAACACCACGACAATTTGCTCTTACATAAAATTCATAGGTAGTGTTATCCGTTAGCCCCGTTGCAACGTAAGGATTAGTAGTAGCTGTACTAATTACAGCACCGGTTGAATTATCTGCTTGTATCACAATTTCCCAAGCGGTAGCTGTATCAGTTTCTGTCCAACCTAAGCTAGCGCTAGTTGTCATAATACTTGAAGCGGTCAGGTTAGATGGAGCAGGACAGTTAGAACCTATGAATATAATATTATCAATATCCCACCAGCTGCCACTCAGTGACCCAGAATTTCTACCATCATACTGAAGACGCAATTTCATGGCTGCGTTCGCATGTGCTGTCACATCAATACCAACGAAGTCTGGCACACCACCATAACTACTACTAGTAGAAGTATCATAAGTAGCTACTGTTTGCCAAGCAGCACCATCCCAAACTTCTACTTGTGAAAAGGAAGCAAGAAGGTGCCTATAGACATGCTCAAAAGTCAAAGTCACTTGAGCATAGCCCGTAGCATTAAAAGCTGGTGAGTCAATGGTATCAGCCATACGATAAGGATCGCCATTATTACTATTGACATATAAATGCGTCCCTGGAAATGACGAACCAGAATTTTGGTTGCTTGAAGCCACTTTCCAATAAGATATAGCTCCATAGCGTGTCCAGCTTGGAATAAGAGATCCTGATCCAAAGCCTTCGGAGAATATAGCAGTAGGGCTTAATGCCCTAGGAGTATTACAACTAGGAGGAGTTCTCACTGTAAAGTTATCTACATAGAATCTAAAAGCATCTGAATTAGTAGATGCAGTACCTATCAATCCCAAAATAGCAAATTGTGTTGTTGCACTCGTTATTGCGCTAATATCAATAGATACATTATCTCCTGTATCCGATGGAACGTTAGCAGCATCCCAAGTATAAATAGTCGTCCATGTTGTTCCGCCATCTATAGATTGCATCACATAGGCCGTATCACCAGCACTCATTGTCGAATTATTTCCCCACAACTGACTTTTCCTTAATGATACATCTAAATTGATTTCATAACCACCACTAGACAAATCAAATAACGGTGAAATCAACCAGTCTTGACCTGAAGGAAAAGAATTAAGCATTGCACTAGCATCATTATCACGTTCAAGAGAAAGACTACCAAAATCATCAATACTCCATCTATTACTTCCAGAAGTAAGACTAAAAGTACCACTAGTCCAACCTGAAGCACCTATATAAGTCGGACCAGAAATAGGTCCTCTACCTTCTGACCAACAAGGGTTTTGAGGTGTTTCAAAGTCTTCAGTGTAATCTGGTATTTCTACTATACAAGGTGTTGAAAAAGCATAAGCATCACTCCAAGGACTAATCCCACTACAAGCTGCTCTTACATAAAATTCATAGGCAGTGTTACCCATTAGCCCCGTTGCAACGTAAGGATTAGTACTAACTGTACTAGCAGTACCTACTGCCGGACCTGTACCTACAGCTTCTTGTATAACGATTTCCCAAGCAGTAGCTGTATCAACTTCTGTCCAACCTAAGTCTGCACTAGTTCCTGTAATACTTGAAGCGGTCAGATTAGATGGAGTAGGACAGTCAAAACCTATCAATGTAACATTATCAATATTCCAATAGCTCTCTGCCAAAGGATTTGTATGATTTTCATAATAAAAACGAACCCTCATAGCTACGTTCGCATGTGCTGTCACATCAATAATAGCAGATTCTGGCACAGACCAACCACCTGCAGTAGCAGTATAAGTAGCTACTACTTGCCAACCAGTACCAGACCAGACTTCTACTTTTCCAAAAGAAGAAGAAACATGTTCATAGTAATGATCAAAAGTCAAACTCACTTGTGTATAACCCGTAGCATCAAAAGCTGGTGTCTCAATGGTTTCAAACACATTATTACTACCAATACCGCCACTAGTAGTGGCGTGGTCATCACCATTGATATAGAGGTAATCGAACGAGCCTCCAAGCGCAGTACCATTATGGTTTACACCCTTTGCCCAAGGAGCAGGTATACCAGATACTCCATAGGTTGTCCAACCCGCAGGTACTGTTGCTGTTCCTCCTCCTTGAAAGTCTTCAGTGAATATTACTTGCCCAAATAACCCTAGGCTAATACTCAGAAAAAATAATAAAAATAAGTAACGTATTCGTCTCATAATGTAAATAGATTTTATTTTTTATAAAAATTTAAGTATATATAATAGTAACCTTATCCTAAAATAAAGTCAGAATTACCCAATTATTCGTACTACTGTACATTTTGAAAATCAATCAATAAAAACGGTATATAAATTGTATTATTCGTTTGCTTCTGACAGCCGTAGGCGATCGATCTGATAGCGATACCGATAGTAATCGGCTTATGACCTTTGACTTCTAAAATGTACAGTCAGTAGTTGAGGAAATTTAATTGACACTTTTTAAATAGATAGCCTTTTGTATTAAACAAAGCTTTCTTCAGCCTTGTGACTGAGGATATATATTCTCGGTTATCTTCTGAAAAGTGTAGACTATTTTCGAGTAGCTACTTAACATGCCAATTATTATATCTAATCTAAGGATTAGAATACTTTGTTTTTAAATTATTAACTGATGTTACGCAGGTTTAACGTCCCTTTTGGGACAATCTGTTTATCTAAAATTAGAAAACAAATTTTATATGTTCCATTAGGAACAGTCTTTTAGCAAAACAAGGCTGTTCCTAACGAAACGCTAAGTAATCATCATTTCTTTGCTATAAACCACCTTCTACAAGGTGTTCTAAATTGCGTAACATTAGTTATTAACAAACAATTATCGTAGGTAATATTTTTAATATGATATTAAGGTAAGGGTTATGGGTATGAAAGCTAATTTTTCAGGACAAATGCACTTAATCAATGTTGAAAAATCGTACCTATTGTTGATTTTTAATATCAAGACCAAATTAGACTTTTGTGTTATTTCAAGAGCTTTTTGAGTAAGATTCACCCATAATATATAAACCGCCTCTATTATAGTTTTTTTTTAAGACATGTAATTAGCTGTAAATCAACGCCTAACTCACAACATTAATTAAATACTTTTGCGCTACTAATTTTTATTAAATGATGTGACAATATATTTAGTTGTAGCTTTTTCTCTATTTGAAAGGTAATTTTAATATTTTGAACTATTAGCATATTTTTACACATTTTTTTATTTTTTATTTTATTTTTATCCCAATAACTACTAATAAATCACCAGTAACCAATCACTAAATACCGATATCGATTAGTACAAAGAGCCATAAAGTGTGATAAATATTTTATCAGGAAGCGGAATGTCAGACTTTTAAATAAGAATAAAAATAAAA